>DVDU01000309.1 GCA_015296065.1 Oscillatoriaceae cyanobacterium M33_DOE_052
ATATCAGGTGGCGCGAATTGTGGATTTTATGAAACAGCAGTTGGGGAAAATGCCCCGCTCGGCTCGCACGGCGGTACGTCGCTATCTGCAACAGCGGGAAAAAAACCCCCAGTTTTTCGATCGCGCCGCCTTGCGTAACCGCAAGGCGATGAAACACCTGTACGCCAGCTTGCATATCAAACCCTCGACTCGCGCTGATGCGGTTCTGTTTAAAAACAACCCACCACCGGATAGTCTCGCCTTTGCACTCAAGCAATTAGCCAAAGGGACATCTCCCACGGAACAAGCGCAACTGATTATCGAGCAGAAAATTCCTTATCCTGTAGCGGTAGGAGCGCTGAAACAAATCACCCCCACAGTGTTGGTGGCTCTGATTAATTCCATGTCGCCGCAAGAGGTAATCAATAACCTGAAATCTCTGCAGGAACGGGGAGCGATCGATAACCCAGAAGTGAAAGCGCTCATCGATGCCAAACTGGCAGAAGCGGCAACATCCGATCGGGTGTCGGCATTCAAAGCCATCAAAGCAGCAGAAGTTGCTGGTGTGAGCGAAGAAACCACCGCCCAACTACAACGGGTTGCCGATGAACAACTGAAGCAACGGGGTAAGATTACCAAAACCACCGCATTACTGGTGGACAAAAGCGCCAGTATGACCGTGGCGCTGGAAGTAGGCAAGCAAATCGCCACGATCGTTTCTGCAATTGCCGAGGCAGATTTGTTTGTTTATGCCTTTGATACGATCGCTTACCCCATCCAAGCCCAAGGTAAAACCCTGTCCGACTGGGACAAAGCCTTTCAGCACATCTTCCCCACTGGCGGCACCAGTATCGGCGCCGCGCTGGAAATTATGCGGCTGAAACAGCAATCAGTGGAGCAAATCATTATCGTCACCGACGAAAACGAAAACTCCGCCCCCTACATCAACACAATTTACCCCCGCTACTGCCAGGAGTTGAAAATTCAGCCCAACATAGTGGTGGTGAAAGTCGGGCAGCACACCGACTATCTAGAGCAGCAATTGCAACAGTGCAAAGCCATGTGTGAAACCTTCACTTTCGAGGGTGATTACTACGCCTTGCCTAACCTGGTGCCCTTGCTGAGTCGCCCTTCCCGGCTGGAGTTGCTGATGGAAATCATGGAGACACCCTTGCCAGTGCGCGACGACAAATAACTCGGGAAATGGGGCAAAGGAAATGGGAGATTGAGGACAACAATCAATCCTCAATCCCCATCACCAATCCCCCATCCCCCAGAAAGGGAGAAAAAAGATGACAACAGCTCTCAATCACGTTGACTTGTGCTTTGTGGTGGACACAACGGGCAGCATGGGCGCCTTCATCCACACCGCGCAGCAGCAGTTGCTCCATACGATCGGGCTGCTTTCCGCTGACAGCAGCATTGATTTGAAAATTGGATTGGTGGAATACCGCGACCACCCCCCACAAGACCCCTCATTTGTGACTCGTCTTTATCAGCTCACGGCGAATTTGAAGGAAATGCAGAAAGCGATTAACAAGCTGACAGCAGATGGCGGCGGTGATGGGCCAGAAGCGGTTTATCGTGGCGTCCATGATGCCTGCGAACAGATGAAATGGCGTCCCCATAGCTGCCGGTTTATCTTGCTAGTGGGGGATGCACCACCCCACGGCTTTTCAGCTTGGCTGCGAGAAATGGCACCCACAGAGCGCCTCGGTGGCGGGAACCACGGCGATGCTTGGCCAGATGGTTGTCCTAGCGGTCTCAATGTGCAGTCAGTGACAGGGGTGGCGGAAAACCAGCGGGTGACGGTTCACGCTCTATGTATGGGTGGGGATTTATTGGCAATGCGGGCGTTCAGTGCGATCGCCTCTGGCACCGGCGGTCAAGCTGCCAACGCCGCCAATGCCAAAGATGTCATCAGCCAGATGGTGGCCATGCTGGGGAATGAGTTTCGGGACTTAGCCTTTGACAAGCAAGTGCTAGAAGCCGTGCTGCACCTTGGAACCCCCGACAGTGGCAGTGTAGCCGAAACCCTGGCCATTCCGCGACTGCAAGCCGCCGCCGCTATTGCGCGGCTGGGCAAACGAGGTTTCTTGAATTTTTAATTTGAACCCATTTTGTTATAATAGCAGTTGTCGCTGCGCCCCAACCACCAGAGCTTACATACTTTTTGAAAACAAGTAAAAATCAAGCTCTTCTGACTTGCGCGGCGTCTCTTTTGATGAGTACGTGCGACATCTGCCTCCACAAAAATTGATCATATTTTGGAGGTGGGAAATGAATACTGCCGAACGAGATTTGCGCCTGGAAATGCTCAATAGCTTGCTGACGACACCCCACCGCAAGCTCGAGGATGTGGCGGAAATTCACCAGCTCATGGTAGAGTTAGACCCGCTTTTTTATGGTCATTTGGCCGTATGGTATCAGCGGCACGGGGATGTGCGGGACCATAAGGAAGTGTTTTTGGGGCATTTGCTCGCCAGTGGATTAGAAGAACACCGCGATGCAGGGTTTGTGATGGTGCAGGAATTTGCACCATATCAGGTGGCGCGAATTGTGGATTTTATG
>DVDU01000195.1 GCA_015296065.1 Oscillatoriaceae cyanobacterium M33_DOE_052
CTGGCAAAACCGCACTCGCAGTGCAGCTAGTCCAACAAATTCAAGCTGAATTTGACTTCATCATCTGGCGAAGCCTTGCAACAGCGCCATCCCTGCCCACCCTGCAAACAAACTTAATTGAATTCCTCAGCGGCTCACAACCAACAAAATTACCCGACCTCATCGACTATTTGCAGTCATATCGCTGTTTGCTGATATTCGATGATGTGCAAACGATTTTCACCACAGGCACCTGGGCCGGAGAATATCAGCCCGGTTATGAAAATTACGGCACACTCTTCAAAAAAATCGCCGAAACATCTCACAACAGTTGCTTACTTTTGTTGAGCTGGGAAAAACCCAGAGAAATTGCCATCTTAGAAGGAAGCAACCGGCCAGCTCGCACCTTACAGCTCAAAGGTTTAGGCGAGCAAGCAATGCCTTTATTACGAGCCAAAGAATTAGCCCCAGACGAGAAATGGTCAGAACTGATTGAACTTTACCAGGGCAACCCACTGTGGTTAAATATCGTGGCGGCTACAATCCAAGAGTTCTGCTCTGGCAGCGTTTCTGACTTTTTATCTTATCAAACCCTATTTTTAGGAGACTTAGAAGCTATATTACACCAGCATTTCCACCGGTTGTCGGAGTTGGAAAAAAAAGCCCTGTCCTGGGTTGCCAATCAACCAAATGCCATTGAAATCTTAAAAATTACAGCCGATTTGCCAATGCCGCTAACCGATTTTTTGAAAGTTATGCAGTCTTTGAGCCGCCGTTGTTTGCTGGAAATAGTCAAAGACGGAAACCGACAACTTTTCACGCTTCAACCTGTCATCAGGGAATTTGTCAAAAATCATCTGCCAAATTGAGCTAGACAAATCCTGGACAAAATTGGCTCGGACTGGCTACAATAATTAAGGTGGAATTTGGAGAAAATATGAGCGATATATTAACAGCAATAGAACTACCACCGCCATTTCCCGACCACACCCAACTGCCAGACAAAGACGATAACTTTGTGAAAAACTTTCAGGAGCATCCTCAAAGCATCATTCTCACCGATTCCTTAACGCCAGTTTTAGAGCAAATCCACCCGGATGGACAATATGCCATAGGTCAAGATTGCGGTATTTACTGGCGAGAAACCGACCCACCACAAGCCGGAGCCGTTGCCCCAGATTGGTTCTACGTGCCCAACGTACCACCAAAACTAGAAGGTTTGACTCGCCGCTCTTATGTATTTTGGCGAGAATTGCGAGCGCCGTTAATTGCGTTAGAATTGGCTAGTGGTAACGGTGATGAGGAAAGGGATAAAACGCCTTTGGCGATATCATCGTCAGGCAATACCCAGAAACCGGGCAAGTTTTGGGTGTACGAGCAAATCATCAGGATTCTGTACTACGGGATTTATGAAATCACCACGGGCAAGTTAGAAGTTTATCACTGGCAGGATTTTTCCTATCAGAAAATATCGCCGAACGATCGGGGTCATTATCCGATTCCACTATTAGGAGTGGAATTGGGATTATGGCAAGGGACCTACCAGAATCAAGAGCAAGTCTGGTTGCGGTGGTGGGATGCAGAGGGTAATCTGTTGCTCACCGGTTGGGAGCGCGTCCAAATTGAGCGTGCTGCAGCGGAACGAGAACGAACCCGTGCCGAAGAAGCGGAGCTAAAAGCCGATCGGGAACGGACTCGCGCTGAAGAGGCGGAGCTAAAAGCCGCACGCCTAGCGGAGAAACTGCGGGCAATGGGAATTGACCCCGATGCTGAATCAGAATAAATAGACAAAAACAAAAAGCGCCCCCAAATTGGAGGCGCTTTGTTTATCTAAATCTCAAATTAACCGTTGATGGAAGGAGCTTCCACAGCAGCCAAGTCGAGGGGGAAGTTATGAGCGTTACGCTCGTGCATTACTTCCATACCGAGGTTGGCACGGTTGATGATATCAGCCCAAGTGTTGATAGTGCGACCTTGAGAGTCGATGATGGACTGGTTGAAGTTGAAACCGTTCAGGTTGAAGGCCATCGTGGAAACACCTAAAGCGGTGAACCAGATACCGATAACCGGCCATGCACCCAAGAAGAAGTGCAGAGA
>DVDU01000284.1 GCA_015296065.1 Oscillatoriaceae cyanobacterium M33_DOE_052
ACCTCCGCCTTGAATTCTACCCGATTTGGCTTATACTTCATCTCTGATCTCCTGGAGTTGATTTGGTTTCTTGTCCCTGAAACCCACTTCTTCTTTTAGGAGATCTTTTTTATTTTGTCAAGCGACTTTGAACATGCCCTGTAACAAGATTCAGGGCATGTTCAAAGTCGGTGAAAAGGATCTTGCATAATCAACTGAAGGGCCTCCAAAGGAAAAGCGGCAAAGCGGCGGCGAGCTTCAGGTAAATAAGGGTAGCCTTGCCGCAGAATGAGGGCTAAGGCGAGGTTGTTGAAGGTAGCCATCGTCCGAGCGGCGTGGCCGATTTTCAAGCGACAGCGATCCTCCTTGAAGGTCACATCGCGGCGATAATGGAGGCCATTTTCAATGCCCCAGTGGGTGCGTTGCAAAGCCAGGAGGCGCTGTGGATCAGCTTCGGCGGGGGTTAAGCTGGTCAAGCCATAGTGGATTTCGGTGGTCACCTCGCCAGTCTGCAGGTTGGTAAAGCGCCGTTCCAGCTTAAAGACTTGTTCCAGATAGGGCCAGTCCAGATAATCTTTGAGCATAGCACTACTGGTCAGGGTCCGTTTTTCCAGCCGGCCGTGGCCTTTATTGAGGGTGGTCGCCGTTTTGAAATCGGTTGGGGTTGGGGAAAACCCTTTGGTAACCGGTTCCGGCTCGAACAGATGGGCAATGGTCGCTTGCAACTCCGGCTGGTTCTCCTTGGCAATCCACAGATACTCGCCCCCACCGACAACCACCTCGATAGAGAGTTTCCGTTGAGTGTGCATGGCATCCCCGGTGACCACCTTGCCTCGTAAATCGAGGTGAGCCAAGAGTTTGGGCGCAGCCACAATCTCATTTTCCTTGGTTTCGACCTCGACTTCCAGCAAGACCAGCCCTTCTTCCGGCAGATAGGCCGCTAACAGATGGGTGCCTTGGGTTTTGCCCAAAGCGATGGTTCCCCGCAACACTTTGCCATCAATCGCGATGACCACCGCCTGGCTTGTCTGGACTTGATCATCAAAGTACCGCTGTAACACCTGCTCCAATTCTTCCACCTGGACCGCCTGGCCCAGGATCCGGCTAATCGTTACCCGATGCGGCATCGTCTTTCGGACTAAGCCCAGGGCTTTGACCAAGCTCTCGGCCCGATACTTTAGCCACTGGGCCATCCCTGTCGGCCCATCTTCGCCCCCCAACTTGGCTAACAGGATCAACGTCAGGGCATCGGCTAATGGATATCTCACCCCCCGCGCTTTCCGTTGATCGCTCAAAACCTCGAAATGGGCATACAAACTCTTCAGGTCATAGACATATTCCCCCACCAAATATTGCTGGACCTCCGCCTTGAATTCTACCCGATTTGGCTTATACTTCATCTCTGATCTCCTGGAGTTGATTTGGTTTCTTGTCCCTGAAACCCACTTCTTCTTTTAGGAGATCTTTTTTATTTTGTCAAGCGACTTTGAACATGCCCTG
>DVDU01000069.1 GCA_015296065.1 Oscillatoriaceae cyanobacterium M33_DOE_052
ACTACAAACGAGTAAGAGGGCTGAAGCCCAACTACAAACGAGTAAGAGGGCTGAAGCCCAACTACAAACGAGTAAGAGGGCTGAAGCCCAACTACAAACGAGTAAGAGGGCTGAAGCCCAACTACAAACGAGTAAGAGGGCTGAAGCCCAACTACAAACCCGGTCCGCACAGTCTCGCCGTGGTTTTGCGGTTTCCGGGTGTCTTTCTTTTCTTTTTCTTCTGAAAGCCGGTGGATTTTTTAAGTTTTTTAAACATTGAAAAAGCTATGGCAATTATTTGATGATTTCTTGATATTTCTCATGTATATTTGCTAATTTTGATAAATTTATGCAATATAAAAATAATTTTTATTTGGGAATGTTTGCAAAACTTAATATTACAGTAAATTAAGATGTATCGTTAGCTACAGTAACCCAGTCGTGATAATCTATATACCAGCATAAGAGGCGCTTTGGGCGCCGAAATGCCAGTATTTGAAGGAACGGACGTGAGTAAGTGAAATTTGATACATATAATCCAGGGGATTTCTACGATGAGCTGTTTGCCGATAAGGGGCAACCGCGTCCTGCGGCTCAGCTTTTAATCGAGAAAATCAATTCTTTGCCGTCGGGGGAACTGGAGCGCCGACAGCAGGCGGCACAAAATGCGCTGTTGAAGCTGGGGGCGACTTTTAATGTGTACAGCGATGGGGCGGGAACGGAGCGGATTTTTCCGTTTGATATCATTCCCAGAATTATCTCGGCGTTGGAGTGGGAGCTGCTAGAACGCGGTCTGAAACAGCGGATCGCGGCTTTGAATGCGTTTATTGCGGATATCTACGGACCACAGAAAATCATCACAGATCGGAAGATACCTACGGAGCTGCTGGCTTCGGCGAAGGGATTTCTCCAGCCTTGTGTGGGTCTGCAGCCTCCTGGGGGGGTGTGGTGTCACATCACGGGGACGGATTTGGTGCGGGATAAGGATGGTCAGGTGTATGTGTTGGAGGATAATCTGCGTTGTCCTTCGGGGATTTCCTATGTGTTGGAAAATCGCCGGGTGATGAAGTCTTGTTTCCCGGAGCTGTTCGGGAGGATGGGGATTAAGCCGGTGGATGACTATTCTAGTCATTTGCTGGAAACTTTGCTGAATTTGGCGCCGCCGAATTTGCCTGACCCGAGGGTGGTGGTGTTGACGCCGGGGATGTACAATTCCGCCTATTTTGAGCATTCGTTTTTGGCCCAGCAGATGGGTGTGGAGTTGGTGGAGGGACGGGACCTGGTGGTGGCGGATGGCTATTTGCAAATGCGCACCACGAAGGGTCTGCAACGGGTGGATGTGGTGTATCGCCGCATTGATGATGATTTTATTGACCCGCTGGTGTTCCGCAAGGATTCTTTGTTGGGGGTTCCGGGTTTGATGGAGGTGTATCGATCGGGTCGGGTGGCGATCGCCAATGCCTTGGGGACCGGTGTGGCAGACGATAAGGTAATCTATGCCTATGTACCGGAGATGATTCGCTACTACCTGGGTGAAGACCCGATTTTGGCGAATGTCCCTACTTATCTCTGCTGTGATGACAAGCACCGGGAGCATGTTTTGGCCAATCTGGACAAGCTGGTGGTGAAAGCTGCTAATGAGTCGGGGGGTTATGGGATGCTCGTGGGTCCTCACGCCACGCCGGAAGAGCGGGAAGAATTCGCGCACCGAATTGAAAAAAATCCTCGCAATTATATCGCCCAACCGACTTTGTGCTTATCTCGAGTGCCCACAATTGTTGAGGATGAATTTGAGGGCTGTCATGTGGACTTACGGCCTTACATTCTTTACGGGAAGGAGATATATGTCCATCCAGGAGGGCTGACGCGAGTGGCTCTGAAAAGGGGCTCGCTGGTGGTTAATTCTTCTCAAGGTGGTGGCTCTAAGGATACTTGGGTGTTGCAAAATAGTTCGCCAATTTAACCACTGGATGAACAGTTTATGGCGAAAATGTTACTTATTGGCCGGAATAAATTATGCTAAGTCGCGTTGCGGATTCGATTTACTGGCTGAATCGGTATGTGGAGCGGGCGGAAAATGTGGCTCGCTTTGTGGATACAAATATCAATTTGATTTTGGATTCACCCAGTGGGGTTTTTCAGCAGTGGGAGCCGTTGGTGTTGACCACGGGAGACCAGGAGATTTTTCGGGAACAATACCAGGATCAGGCTACGGCTGAAAATGTGATTCAGTTTCTCAGCTTTGATAGCAAGTATTCTAATTCGATTTTATCTTGCTTGCGGTTTGCCCGGGAAAATGCCCGATCGGTCAGGGAAATCATCTCCTCGGAAATGTGGGAGCAAATCAATGAGTTCTATATGATGGTGAATGATGCTTCCCAGTACCATTCCCTATCAGATATGCACGGGTTTTTTCGGGAAGTGAAAATGTCCAGTCACCTGTTTGCGGGGTTGATGGATGCGACGATGAGCCATAATGAGGGATGGCATTTTGGTCAGATTGGCCGGTTTTTGGAGCGGGCGGATAAAACCAGTCGCATTTTGGATGTGAAGTATTATTTTTTGCTGCCTTCGGTGAACGATGTAGGGACGACTGTGGATGAGCTACAGTGGATGGCGTTGCTGAAGTCGGCGAGTGCTTATGAGATGTACCGCAAGTGTGAGCATCGCATCTCGCCGATGGGGGTGGCGGAGTTTTTGATTCTAGACCGGGAGTTTTCCCGATCGATTCAATTTTGCTTGCTTGAGGTGGGGCGATCGCTCCATGAAATCACCGGAACCCCAGCGGGAAGTTGGCAAAATCCGGTGGAGCGAGCTTTAGGACGCTTGCGAGCGGAATTGGGTTATATCACCATTGAGGAAATCATGGCAATGGGTTTACACGAATTCCTCAATCAGTTACAGGAACAGATGAATGAGGTAGGGGAAAAGATTTTTGAAACTTTCTTTGCCCTGAAACCGCTACCGGACAAATCCCCTTTGATGTTGCAGAAACAATAATAGGAGTTTCCGCCGTCCCTCCTGGCGGAAATCCCCTCACATCCCTAGTCGATGAGTACGTCTTCGCGAGTTTCCTCTTCGTCGTATTCCCACTCGATATCGGGCATCCGATCGAACGCTTGTTTTACGGAAGATTCCCACAATTTGCGGATTTTCGCCAGGTAGGGGTCTCCCAGACGCAAGCGCAGTTGGTGGCGGATGGCCAAGGTGTCCCGCTGGTACATCACCAGGTCGATCGGTGGTCCGACGGAAATATTAGATTTCATCGTCGAATCAATAGACAATAAGGCACATTTGGCCGCTGCTTCCAAAGAAGTATCAAACGTAAGAGTGCGGTCTAAAATTGGCTTGCCATATTTGGTTTCGCCAATTTGCAGAAAAGTAGTATCCTCCGTAGCTTGAATACAATTACCCTGGCTATAAATCAAGTACAGTTCCGGTGGCTCTCCTTGAATTTGGCCCCCCAACAGCAGGGAGCATTGAAAATCAATCCCATCTTTCTGTAGCCAGGGGCGGTCTTGGTCCTGAATTTCCCGGATTTTACTCCCAATATAGCGAGCGACTTCATAGAGAGTAGGCAGGCTGTGAATATTGATATCTTCTTTAGTCCTGATATCTTTTTGCAGCCAATTAACTACGGCTTGAGTCATGGACAGGTTGCCCGAGGAGCAAACCAGCAACACCCGCTCCCCAGGACAAGACAGGTCGAAGAGTTTTTGATAGGTGGAAATGTAGTCCACTCCCGCATTTGTGCGTGAGTCGGCTGCCATCACCAAACCGTAGCGAGTCATAACCCCAACGCAATAAGTCATAAAATCTTATCTAGCGACAAATACCCAGTTAAAATTGTACGCCCTATGGGGAGATGGGGACGGGGGGACTTGGAGATGGGGAGACGGGGACCAGGGGACGGGGAGAGGGGGAGAGGGGGAGAGGGGGAGCAAGGGAGCAGGGGAGCAGGGGAGCAAGGGAGCAAGGGGAGGGTGGGGAGTGTGGGGAGTGTGGGGAGTGTATAGGGAAAAGTTAAAAGTGAAAAGTGAAAAGTTAAATTTTCACTATTCACTATTCACTATTCACTCTTCCCCCTGCCCCCCTGCCCCCCTGCCCCCCGTCCCCTGGTCCCCCCATCTCAGTATGGGGTCTGACCATAGAGGGGAAGTACCCTTCTGGTGGAAATGAGAAAGGTGGTAGATAATAAGAAGGAATGAAAGTGTTTGACATCTCCTAGCGAACATCCCTCCACCCATCCCCCGGAGGGATTTTATTTTGGAATTTTTCGGGATGTGTCACTGGCGCGGGGATTGAGAACCATCGGGGAGAATGGCGCCAGTGAATAAGGCGCGGCGGTTCCCTTCTCCGAGGTGGGCGCCGGTGAGGTCGGCGCCGGTTAGGTCAGCGTAAGTGAGATTGGCAGCTTCTAAGTTCGCATAACTTAGGTTCGCGTAACTTAAGTTAGCTGAAACGAGATGAGATTCGGTGAGGTCGGAGGCAGCTAGGATGGATTGTGACAGGTTGGCGGCGCTGAGATTCAGGTAAGAAAGGTTGGCGCTGCTGAGGTTGGCACCGGCGAGGTGGGCGCGGCTGAGGTTGGCACCGCGCAGTTGGGCACCACTGAGGTTGGCTTGGTTGAGGTAAGCGCCTTCGAGGTTGGCGCCTTCAAGGTTGGCTCTGTCGAGGTTGGCGCCTTCGAGGTTGGCTTCGCTGAGGTCGGCTCGGCTCAAGTCGGCACCGCTCAGGTCTGTGCCACTCAGGTCGGACCCGGCGAGCATGGCACCGGCGAGATTGGCTTGGGTGAGGTTGACGCCAATGAGGTTGGCTTGACTGAGGTCGAGGTTACTGCTCTGGGATGGGATGTTTTGGGGGGATGGGGTGGCGGTTTGCCACATCACTTGGGATGTCTGTGGGGCAAAGTCTTGGGGACTTGGTTGGTATTCTGGCCAGAGTTCTTCTCGCTCTAGGGGGTCTTCGGGATAAAAGGGAGGGGTTGTTTGCTGTAGTTCTGGGGTGATTTCTACTTTGGTATAGGGTTGGTCTTCTGGACGATCGGACCAGGTGGGGGCAAATTGGGCGGTGTAATCTACAGTGGATGGGCTGGATGGGACTGAGTTTTGCCATTGAGCGGGAATGGGTTCTTCTACTGGAGCGATCGCTTGTGCTAAATCTTGCCCCATCCAGGGCATTTCATCGCGTGAGTTGGTGATTTCGGCGTTGGTTTTTGGGGGGAAAAATGTGGGATCTTCCAATTTGCGATTCAGTTCGGCGATCGTCTGCTGCAGGGAGTCTAAATTCTCCAGAAACTCAGACTGGTGGCTGAGTTCATTTTTGAGGGTTTCTAGCTGGTTGGGCACTGGGGCGATCGTCTGCGCCACCGCACTCATCTGTTGTTGCAGCTTTTCCACCACCGCCAGGGGGGAGTCAAGGAGGCTGCTGATGCTCGTCCCAAAAGCCGCCGCCAAAGCATCACTTTTGGTGTTTTCCTGAATTTCGCCGATTTTGGCACTGAAATCCCCCACCTGCGACGTTAGAGACTGGGAAATATCCCCCAAGCTGTGGTCAAGTTGAATAATTGCTTTGAGGATGCGCTGCTGGTTGATGGCTTCCTCGCGGTGGCGGTTAATCAAATTTAACCACAGAGAGAGAAACAGTAGCACTGCTGGGTAAACGATTTGTCCGAACGCCACGGCGGCGACGCTCCCCGCCACCGCTCCCGCCAGAGACACGTATTCCCCAATTTTCAGCCAATCCAGGTTTTTTGTTTGCATCGGGCCGCACTCCACAACATTCTCAGCACGATCGTGCTTCAGATTAACTAGAATAACGCCCACTCTGTGCCACCGCCAGGGAATTGCCCTCAGCTCACATATCTTACTTTAGTGAGACGATCATTTGTCCTTGGTAACATGTCCTTTGTCCGCCAGAAACCGGGTTTCTTAACCAAATCTCGCTGAAAACCCGAAGATTAGCGCAGAAACCCGGTTTCTAATTTCAGACAAATAACCAACTACTTGCCTTTTTGCTGATTTTTCACCTGTTCCAAGGCGATTTCCTTCATGGCTTGATAAGAGCTGGCATTAGAAGCACCTTCAATCGCTTTCACTGCCAAATCTTGTACTTGCTTCAAGGCCATATCAAGCTGTTTCGACAGACTTTGAATCCGGCTATCTTGCGCTTTAATAGTTTCTTCTAAAGATTGGATTTGCAGCTCGTAATTCCGCTTTTGCCCTTCCAATTCTTTGGCGCGCAAATCTGCCTTAACTTTGGCTTGATAATTGCCAATGTTCCGGCCATTTTCTTTGCCATTTTTAATGTTTTGTTCTAACTCGTGCGGGAATGCCTCTACTTTCGCTTTGGCTTCGGCATATTGTTTTTCGCGATCGGCTATCCCTTTCTCCCGTTCCTGCCACTGTTTTTCCTGCTGTTCCCGGGTTTCCAGCAGTTCCTTATACAGCCGCTCCTTATTCTGATCGTATTCCTCGGCGTCCAATTGCCGCTGCAATTCTAAATCATAGCGGTAGGCTTTTTCATCCCGATGGCGGTTTTTTTGGTAGGTTTCGTCCCGCGTTTTAATTTCCCGCTGGTGATTTTGCTGCTCTTTTTGCCAATTTTTATTCGCCTCGTGAATTTGCTGCTCAATTGCTTCCCGCCGCTGGCTGAGTTCCTCGGCAAATGCTTTGGCACTGACTTCATAAGAATCGATGAGAGAATCTAGGGTATTCTCTGCTACTTCTAAATCGTGCAGCTCTTGTAATTGTGTCAGTTGTTCGGCAATTTTATCCTGAATATCTTTGAGGAAAGATGCTTCTGTAATCAATTGCTCGGATAAATCGCTAACCGCACCACCAAACCCTACTTGTAGCTGGGAGAGGCTGACGATCGTCTGGTTCATCTTGTGCTGAGCTTGATTTACTGGCATAGGTGGTTTTTCCTGAGAAGTGGTAGTTTTCGGTTCGGGAGCCGGTTTCGGTGGCGGTGGTGGAGCTGAGGCAGCTTTTTCCTTTTCCTTGGCGAGTTTTGCCACTTGAGATTCCAAAGCCGCTTTCTCCTGCTCCAATTCCTCCAAAACCTCTAAAATCTCGGCTTTGGTGCTTTTGGCAGTAATTTTTTTCGCCATAATCTACTCCTGGAAAAAATTATCGTGGTGAAGCCTGAAAATTATCTTATTTTATCACTCTTCAGGCTTCAGATGAACTGCCTATGCCAGACTATTTGGATGATGAACCGTCAGCAGTGCTTTGAAAAGCGCGCATTGCCAACTGTTGCGCTTGCTGCATCGCCGCTTGCAACTGAGCTGTAATTGCTGCTATCTGTTCATTGTTGCGCGCGATCGTCCCCTCAAGAGATTGGATTTTCATATCATAACCCTGTTTCGTGGCTTCCCACTCTTTCTCGATTAAATCCGATTTAACTTTCGCTTCCCGCTCCGCATCTTTAATCGCCTCTTCTTTGGCTTTGATATAGGCTTGCTTCAGCTCATCCTCAAAACCAGCAACTTTTTTCTGATTTTCCGCGAATTCGGCTTGATTGTCCGTAAGAAACTTTTCCCGTTCCGCCCAATTTTTATCTTTGTCTGCTACGAGGGATTGCAGTTCCCGCTCCTGCTGGCGCTTTTCCGATTCGTAATTATCGGTTTCTAGCTGGCGGAGGCGCTGAATTTCATATTGGTAATCAGCGGCTTCGGCTTCGCGAGCTTTCGTCAATAGTTCTGCCGCTTCGGTAATAGCCACCTCAAATTCCTGCTGCTCTTTTTGCCACAGCTTCCGGTTTTGGGCAATTTCTTTTTCCAGAGCTTCCGCTTGGGTGGTGGCTTTGTTTTCCAGAGATGCCAGTTTTTCTCGGTGTTCTTGGGTTAAAATATGGAGAGCGTCAGCGACGAGGCGAATTTGCTGCACCTCTCCTAAGCGCTGGTTTTCAATTCCGATAGAGCGTTTCAGCTCATCGAGTTTCCCAGATTCTGATGTCAGCCGTTCTGACAGTTGGTTAATGGTACTGCCGAAGTCTAATTGCAGGGCGGCCATCCCGTTGACAATGGCATCAATTGTATAGGCGGAAGCGGCTGCTACCAATTCCTGATTCTTTTCTTTTTCCGCTTCTTCTTCTTTGGTGGCAACCCGCGATTCCACCTGCTGCCTTGCTGCTAATAGCTTGTTGAAAGCAGCCATGATTTGCTGTTTATCTTTCGGGGTCTCTGGACTCATAATGTTGGGCTCACTTTTTTGTTTAGGAAGTTTTGGGGGCGCTAAGCGCGATTGGCAACCAGGCAACATTAATCGCCATTGGCGATAACTTTGAGGATTTCCGTGCAGCGGGAGCAGCGATTGCCGGAGAAACAATAGCACCCATCTACTAGCTGCTGTAAAGCATTTCTCAACCGCCGGTTTTCCCGCAGCAGAGCTTGGTAGTTACGCTGCACGGAGGTGATGACCTCTGTGATATGTTGCAAGTCTGCAGTGACAATCTCCAAATCGTTTAACCCGTCAGCACGGATGGCATCTAATATGGCCACATTTCCGCGCTGTCGCTTTTCTGATCTGGCGTAGCGGCTAAATTTGGCCATTAGGTGCCCTGGAGCCGTGCTGTTATCCAATTTTTCCATTATATTCTGCCTCTGTCCCCGATGAATTTTGCGGTTATGAAAAAATTTCCCCCAAGGAGCGATGGTTTATTTGTCATTTGTCCTGGGGGAGAAACCGGATTTCTTCAGGACACGGCATTGCCGTGTCCCTACGGTTCAGAATCGAAAATTGTCGCAAAAACCCGGACCCAATGGGGGTCTAACTGGCGGTTGCCATTGCGGGGAGCTGCGCGATGCCGTTATCTGATGGTGGTAGGCTGATTTCCCCGCTGTTGTCGCTGTGGCTATAAGCTGCCATCAAGCTGGCGATTTCATGGGGTGGTAAATTATCCAAACCAATCATGTTTTGGGTGCTGTCTAAGTCGATTAACCGGCTTAAGTTGCTGGGGTCGGCTAATACGGCGGCGGCTCGTTCTACCATCTGCCAGTCGGTACGTTCTACCCATTCCCATTTCAAGCTGTAATAGTTGATGGGTTTGAGGATGCCGCTTTCATCGGGTTTTTGACCGCTGTGTTTGACAAATTCCGGGACAAAAATGCCTTCGCCCGGTTCGACGCCGCGAGATTGCACGGTGGCAACTAAGCGGTTGAAGTCGCGGAGGCTCCTGCCTTTGACGTATGTCACTAGGACGACATCTTTGGGGAGTTCGCCGGATTCGGCGACAAACCAAATCTGACCCCAGAGGGTGTTTTTGGTTTGGCCTAAACTGCCGAAAAATTTGCTAAATTTTAAGATGGTCATGGACAGTTTTGAGCCATATTCGGTATCGCCGATCGTCCATTTGCCCGCTTGGCAGTTATTCCGCACTGATAGGGGCAATTCGGGCACGATAATGGCGTTTTCTGGTTTGCTGCCAAATACGGAAATAGTGGCTTTCTTAGACATTGTAAAAACTCCTTTTGTTTGTGCTTGCTCTCTTTTGCTGACCATGTGCTACCGTTACGGAAAAATTAGTTACACCCATTGGATTTACCGAATCGCATGCCGGTTGGGAGCGGTGGCGGTTGGGGGATATTTCCAACCGTTTGTCCCGGTTTCGGCGGGATGGATTTCTACTAGGTTCTGAGTTGCTTCTGTTGCTGGTTGTGGGGTTGGCAGTCCCCGTAAGGATGCCAGCAACCGCTCTAGGATTTCTATGTGCGCGGGGGTAAAGTGGATGCTGAATCCGGCCCCATCCCGAGCGTAACCGGGGCAAATCAGGGAGGCTCCGGCGCGATCGTCATGGTTGGCGATGTAGAGCCATTCCGTGTCTTGTAGCTGGTAGTGGGTATCGGTCCAAGTCTTGAGCATGGTTCCTCTCCGTTCCGGCATTTCTGGCAACCTACATCTAGCGTTAGCAGCCCGGTATTATGGCCTGGTTCACGCTCCCGGTAGTGGTTGTGTAGTTGATTATTTATTCAACTACACCTATGATAACGCCTGTTGATTGTTTCGTCAACCCCTTGGTTGACTTTTTCTTCAAATTGACCTAGAATGCAGGTGTAGAGAGAGAAAGAGACGATGGATGAGACATTTGGCACGCTAATTCGGCAAGCACGCAAGGACAAGGGGTACAGCCAGCGGGACCTCGCCAAGCTGCTGGGGGTGGACTTCACCTATCTATCGAAGCTGGAAAACGATCGGGCGGACTATGCCCCAAAAGAGGATGTGATTAGGTCCCTGGCGCAGCATCTGGACCTGAATGAGGAGGAGTTGATTGTACTGGCGGGCCGCATCCCCCAGGAGTATGAGGCGTTTCTGAAGCAGAATTATAAGGAGATGCCCGCGCTGTTGCGGCGGATGTGGGAAAATCCCGAGTTTGCGCAAAAGGTGTTTCAGGCGGTAAGTGAGGAGGAGTAACGATGAGCGTGTTTCTGCCTTATCGGTTTTATTCCAAAACGGCGATCGAGTATCGGGCCAGTCGCCTGTTGCGGCAAATGCAGGGGGCGCAAAATGCCGTCCTGTGGCCCTTGGATGCCACTGTGGTGGCGGATTTTTTGGACTTGGGGGTGGTGTGGGACCGCCTTGAGGCGGACGAAGGCGGGGCGATCGCGGCCCGCATCCTCCCCAAACAACGCCTCATCGAGATTAACGAAGAAATACTCGATAAACCCCAAGGGTTCCAAGAATCCACCCTGGCCCACGAAATCGGTCACTGGGTCCTGCATATCAACCACCAAGTGGCCGATCGCGCAGAAGATGCTAGCGACCCTGATGCAGACCTATTCGTTTGTCGAGGCAAAAGCAACATCAGCCAGCTCGAGTCCATAGAATGGCAAGCGCAATATTTCGCCGGTTCCCTCCTCATGCCCCGCCATATCCTCGCCCAAAAAAGCCAGGGCAGAGATTTGCTCCATTGGCCTCACTTATATGAAATCAGGGATGAACTAGGAGTAAGCATCTCCAACCTAGTCAATAGGCTAGAAAATTTAGGCTGGATTTATGTGGACAAAAGGAGCCGCGATCGCGAGATTTATCCCGGAGAAGCCCTGTTAAATGGGGAAATCCGCCTATTTGGTTAAGTGACAAAGGACAAATGACCAAGGACAACATATGACAGGATTAACAAGCCCTCTTAGAGGGATTTACCTACAGATTTATTGTCCCATATTTTTGGTTAAAATCAAACCTACGCGGTGAATTATTTCTAAAAAATCTGATAAAATTGCCGCTTCATTTGCTGGTGTCAGAATAGGAATATGAACAAAAATGCAATCAGCCGAGATTTTGGTGTCTTGGATATATTTTAACACGCCATAGTAGAGGGCTTCACAGACAAATTTACCGGCATCATGGCTGATGGTGGTGGTGGGGAGGTCGGCTATGAGCTTATCTAGGTTAATTTGGGTGTTAAGGATATTTTCGCCTTGGGTGGCGCGGGATTCTATGGTTAAATTTTGGCGACTTTCGGCCATGCCACAGCAGATGATAATATCTGGTTGAATTTGCGGGATTTTTTCTATGACTTGATGGGGGGCAAGGTGGAAATCTACTGGGAGCTGTCGGAGGTAGGTAATTTCTGGTGATGGGGGGTGAATTTGAGCCAGTTTGTCTAATAAATCGTCGGAGGAGTTGGTTTTTTGATGGGGGAGCCAGGTGGCGAAGGAGGTGAGGAGAATTTTGGCGGTCATAATGGTGTGATTTATGGCTAAAATGGGGTGTAGGTTAGGGCTGTTGTGGCTAGAGGTTATGTCATCTAACGTTGTCAAACGTCCCGTTAGCATCGCTGTAGTAGATTATGATATGGGCAACTTGCACTCCGTGTGCAAGGGTTTGGAGAATGCCGGAGCTACACCGAAAATTACTGATTCGCCAGATGAGATTTTGGCGGCGGATGGGGTGGTCCTGCCGGGGGTGGGAGCTTTCGACCCAGCGATCGAGCATTTGCGATCGCGCCATTTAATCGGTCCCCTCCAAGAGGCAATAGGATCCGGTAAACCCTTCCTGGGTATCTGTTTGGGGTTGCAAATCTTATTTGACCGCAGCGAAGAAGGTAAAGAACCCGGTTTGGGGGTCATTCCCGGAGTAGTCCGCCGGTTTAAATCAGAACCGGGATTAACTATACCACATATGGGCTGGAATCAGCTACAGTTCAACCAGCCAGATATTCCCTTGTGGCAACATTTGTCACCACAACCCTGGGCGTACTTTGTCCATTCCTACTATGTGGACCCCATAGATGAAAACGTGCGGGCCGCCACCGTCACCCACGGGAGACAGACAGTCACCGCCGCGATCGCCCGAGACAACCTCATGGCAGTGCAATTTCACCCCGAAAAATCCTCCACCGCCGGATTACAAATGCTCGCCAATTTCGTTAATCTGAATCTTTAAGAAACCGGGTTTCTGCGATAATCTCTGCGCTGCACCCGCGAACGAGCATCAATAAACCAAGTATGTAGGGGCACGGCATCTTTAACCTCTCGGTTTAACGAAAAATCTTAATAACGCCGTGCCCCACATCACGGGAGGTTGATGATTTACCCGTGGGGATGGGCACGGCCAGATAAATTTCTCGGTTTTTAGAGAAATATTAAAGATGCCGTGCCCCTACAAGGATGAATTTTTTAATAACGCCGTGCCCCACATCACGGGAGATTGATGATTTACCCGTTGGGATGGGCACGGCCAGATAAATTTCTCGGTTTTCAGAGAAATATTAAAGATGCCGTGCCCCTACCAATAATTCTATCCTATTCCTTGTTATCGCTGCGCTGCACCCGCAAAAACCAATCAATAAACCAAGCGCCGCGACTATTGCCAGTTAAATCGCAATTTTCCACCGTTCCCCCACCGTTATAACGTACCCTCACAGCCTCATACCCGTTGCGATTTATCTTACAGCGGCGAATGGTGGGGTTGCCCCCCTGCGTGATTTGCACCCCCGCTAAAGCATTACCAAAAATATCGCAATCTTCTACTGTCCCCTGGCCATTTTCCAAGACAACGACGCCAGCACTCTTCCCATCGTGAATTTTACACTGGCGGATGGTGGGGTTGCCCCCCTGCTTGATTTGCACCCCCGATAAAGCATTACCAAAGATATCGCAATCTTCTACTGTCCCCTGGCCATTTTCATCGACAAAGACGCCAGCAGTCTTCCCATCGTGAATTGTACAACGGCGGATGGTGGGGTTGCTCCCCTGCTTGATTTGCACCCCCGAATAAGCATTACCAAAGATATCGCAATCTTCTATTGTCCCCTGGCCATTTTCATAGACAACGACGCCAGTATCCTTCCCATCGTGGATTTTACAGCGGCGAATGGTGGGGTTGCTCCCCTCACTGATTTCTACCCCCGAATCACCATTACCAAAGATATCGCAATCTTCTACTGTCCCCTGGCCATTTTCCAAGACAACGACGCCTACACCTTCCTTACCATCGTGGATTTGACAGCGGCGGATGGTGGGGTTACTCCCCTGCTTGATTTGCACCCCCGCTAAAGCATTACCAAAAATATCGCAATTTTCTACTGTCCCCTGGCCATTTTCCCAGACCATGACGCCATTTGTCTTCCCATCGTGGATTTTACACTGGCAGATAGTGGGGTTGCCTCCCTGTTGGATTGTCACCCCCGCTAAAGCATTACCAAAGATATCGCAATTTTCTACTGTCCCCTGGCCATTTTCATAGACCCAGACACCACTTTGCTTCCCATCGTGGATTTGACAGCGGCGGATGGTGGGGTTGCTCCCCTCACTGATTTTTACCCCCGGTAAAGCATTACCAAAAATATCGCAATCTTCTACTGTTCCCTGGCCATTTTCCACGACAAAGACGCCACCTTCCTTCCCATCGTGGATTTTACACTGGCGGATGGCGGGGTTACTCCTCTTCTTGATTACCACCCCCGCATAAGCGTTACCAAAAATATCGCAATTTTCTACAATCCCCTGGCCATTTTCCCAGACAAAGACGCCACAATTATTCCCATCGTGGATTTTACAGCGGCGGATAGTGGGTTTGCTCCCCTGCACGATCGCCACCCCCGCTCCAGTATTACTAAAAATATCGCAATCTTCTACAATTCCCTGGCCATTTCTTACAATTAAGACGCCAGCACTCTTTCCATCGTGGATTTTACAGCGGCGGATGGTGGGGTTAGCTGTGACACCCTGAATTCTGATGCACTGCTGAGAGTCTGAGGTAATATCGCAGTCTTCCAGTATCAATTGCCCTTGGGGAATATCCACCGCATTATATTCATTTCCCTTCAGTGCTGCCCGACCCCGTAGGGTAAAATTCCGCACTATGGCATAGTCTGTTTTCATCAAAATGCAGGCTGATTCTGTACTCTCGACAACAATATCCGCAGAGGCACCATCGCCGATAATTTCTAGGGGCTTATCGATGATTATCCCCTCATGGTAAATCCCCGGTTGCACCAGGATGCGGGTGCCCACTGGGGCGTTTTGAATCGCCTCACTGATAGTTCTGTAATCCCCCCGACCGATTTTAGAAACCGTCAGGGTCTGTTCGGCCAAATCTTGACTAACTGCCTCTACGGATTGATAGCGTTCCTGAATATCTATGGCCAGCAATTTATCGAGAACTTGACCAAGTTTCTGACTCACGGGATGGGGTAAATGCTGCCGCCAATCCTTCACCCAACTATAACCCTGCCTCGTCCACAATTCCCACGGATGAATCCCCGTGAGCAAGTGAAAACAGGTGGCACCCAAACCGTATAAATCAGTGGCTGGATATGCCAAGCCTCCCTCCATTTGCTCCAAGGCTGCATAGCCAAAAGAACCCAACCGCGTCCCCGGTTTTGCCATCACTGTGGCACTCAATTGTTTGGAAACGCCGAAATCAATCAGCACTAAACGGCCATCACGGCGGCGGCGCATGATATTCTGGGGTTTAATATCTCGGTGAATCACCGGTTGTTTATGGATAAACTTGAGAACAGGTAGCAAATCCTCTAACAGTTCCAGAATTTTTGGCTCACTAAATGGCCCCTGTTGTTCCAACTCTTGCAATAAATTCTGCCCTTCTATAAACTGCTGCACAATATACAGCCGTCCCTCTTCTTCAAAATAGGCATAAAGAGCGGGAATTTGGGTATTTTCTCCCAGATGTTGCAGTTGGCGTGCCTCTTCCTGAAACAATTGCACGGCTTTATTGAGGGCTCCGGTTCCCTGCTGTTGCGGTGCCAGTTGCTTCACTACGCAGCGCTCATTCAGTTTATCAGTATCTTCTGCCAGATAGGTTCTCCCGAATCCCCCCTCTGCGGATAAAAGCTGGGTGACGCGGTAGCGGTTGCGCAACATGGGCACCAATTTGGTGCCACAACGCTGGCAGAAATTCGTCCGATCGGGATTTTCGGGCTTCTGGCAATCGGGATTGAGGCAGCAAACCATAATCAGTTTGAGGTCATGGGTAGATATCTACCATATAACAATTTAGGTGTGTGAAAAATATTTTTTCTGAATCCCCTCGCTCATAGCTCCCCCCTGCTAGAAACCGGAGTCAAGAAACCGGGTTTCTGGCTGAACCGATGACAAAAAACCAAAAATGATGATATATTAAGTTTTGTAAACTCTCAGGTTTAGGGTCCGCCAACACGGTTGGCTTATCATCTCATCCATGCCATTATTAACACCAAATTATCCCTACAATCCCCCTGGATTGCTCAAAAACGGGTTACTGATGACTCTTTATACCGCTTTGTGGATAAGTCGGGAATGGGAGCAACATATCGCCGCACCAGAACCCACCTATCAAAAACACATTTTCACTGGAAGTCAAGGAGTACCGATTTTTGGTCTCGTGGCAGTACCCCCCAACCCTCGCGGCACCATTATCGCTACTTACGGCATCACTGGTAGCGTGGAAAATCAATGGTTTTTAAAAATTCTGGGACGCAAAGCATTTGCAATGGGTTATGCTCTGGTTTTATTCGATTGGCGAGCCCACGGGAAAACCGCTCTCCTGTCCCCCACATTAACATCTGATGGCCTGTATGAAGGAGAAGACTTCGTTTTAATTGCCGCCCAAGCAAAATCATTGGGTTGTCCCGGCAAATTCTGGTTTACCGGCTATTCTCTGGGAGGACAATTAGCACTCTGGGGAGTGAAAGCGGGGCAAAACTTATCTCCAGAAGCAATGGCAATGGGAATTACCACCGAAGAAATCGGCGGCGGAGCAGCGATCTGCCCCAGTTTAGACGCAAATCGTTCCCTAGTTTATTTGGAAAATTCATTTTTTGGCAAGTATTTGGACAAAGCCATCGCCAAAGACCTACATAAGCTGGCAATGGATATCTATAATACCCATCCCGGAGCTTTGGAGTTAGGTGCAATTCACCGCGCCAACTCCATTCGCAGCTTTGACCAGGAATTAGTGATACCTCCCTTGGGATTTCCCACAGTCGAGGCATATTATGCTGCCAGCAGTCCCCTGCACATTTTGCCCCATTTCCAAAAACCCACTTTGATATTATATGCTGAAGATGACCCCATGTTTTATCCCGGCATCGTGCCAGATTTAAAAGCCATTTGCCGCGCCAATCCCGTCTTAGATTTAATTTTAACTCGTTACGGCGGTCACGCGGGATACATTAGTAGCAAAGAATGCCAGCGACAAACGGGGGATAATGACCCCTGGTGGGCATGGAATCGGATTTTAGCCTGGTTTAATCAACAGGTAGGTGCTACTACTGAAACCAGGCAAACAGCCGGAGTTTTTTAGAAACTAGATTGATTATTGTGGGGGCAGGGCATCGTTAACCTGTAGGTTGAATGGTCAAGCTGTGCTTTTTATGATATATGTGGTAGGGGCACGGCATCTTTAATCTCTCGGTTTCTCGATAAATCTTAATCTGCGCCACGCTTGTCCGTGCCCCACTTCACGGGAGGTTGATGATTTTCCCGTGGGGATGGGCACGGCCAGATAAATTTCCCAGAGAGATTTGGTAGGGGCACGGCATCTTTAACCTCTCGGTTTAACGAAAAATCTTAATCTGCGCCACGCTTGTCCGTGCCCCACTTCACGGGAGGTTGATGATTTCCCCGTGGGGATGGGCACGGCCAGATAAATTTCTCGGTTTTCAGAGCAATATTAAAGATGCCGTGCCCCTACAATGGTGAATTTTTGAATAACGCCGTGCCCCACGTTATGGGAGGTTGATGATTTCCCCGTGGGGATGGGCACGGCGCGATAAATTTCTTGGTTTTTCGAGAAATATTAAAGATGCCGTGCCCCTACAAGGGGGAATTTTTTAATAACGCCGTGCTTCACGGGAGGTTGATAATTTCCCCGTGGGGATGGGCACGGCGCGATAAGTTTCTTGGTTTTTCGAGAAATATTAAAGATGCCGTGCCCCTACAAGGGGGAATTTTTGAATAACACCGTGCCCCCAATTATCTAAAGCAGTTTTAATTAGGTATAACCAATGATTACCGGAGATAAATTAGGAGGTTGAGACCGGGAATGGTGCGGGAAATTGTCCAGAGCAGCAGGGTTAAGTAGAGAATACCAAGACTCCATTGATACCACACCAAGGCACTGACTAAACCGGGTAAATGTTCGTCCCGTAGGCGAATATCGTTGAATCCGAATTTGAGGAGATTATTTAGGCTGAAATCGTAGTAATTAAGCCAATTCCACCGCCGGTTCCATAGGATGGGGGCGTAGCGATCGCGAAACCCTGGAAACCGGGGAATCACTGGCAACCGCCCCACAGTTAACCGCAGTTGTCGCATACTGCCATCCTCCACAAAATAGCTCACATTGAGTAAATCGTGATACCGTCCCCGCTTATAGATAAAATAGACAATAATTAACGGCACTGGGAGGAGAAACACCGCCAGACAAGCGAGAGTCAGCCACGGGTTTCCCGCTGTGCTGAAAATCGCAAATAAACCAATCCCTCCCAACATAGCCGCACTAACAATAACAGAGATAGTTTCTCCAATAGTAGGGAGGATGGGTTGGGGTAGGCGGCGGCGAGAGCGATCGACCAACCAGAACAAAAAGCCGAAATAGGATAAAGATAAAATTCCCACCCCTAAAACCAGCCAAGAACTGGTGCCATAGCGACTCAACAGAATTAACAGACTCAAACCCAACCACTGTAAAGCATCTAATAGAGGCGCCATTGGCCCCCAAAAGGGACGACAAAATGCTTTATCCCGTACCTTGATGTAAGTCGCAAAATCCATTTCTTCCAGGGAGAGTAATTCCGTGAGATTGCGACAGGGTTGCTTTTGGCGCATCAGGAGGATGGCGGCGACTTGGGGAGGCGAAAAACCCACATCCTCCAACTGACGCGGCTGAGCGTTATTGATATTCAGCGACAGAAACTGATTCCCTAATTGCTGTAGCCACAGGCGCGATCGTAAATACTCCACCTGATTCGCATCAGGGATTTGCTCCTGTTGTCGGAAATTGCGCACCAAATTGCGCAACACCGTTTCATTCTCTTGTAAAGTCGGCACCCACAAAGCCTTACCAATCCGACCCGTATCCCCCGCCAGAGTCGCTTGGTCGGAATCAAAAGCCAGTTCCGCCACATTCAAATAAGCACCAGGAGCAAAACCCGCATCACTAAAATCTGCCTTATTAAGAATGCTCGCCTCCCGCAAATTCGCCGGGAAATTAAACCGAGTTTCCCGGAAACTCACCGCCTGGGCAAAAGTCGCCCCCCGCAACAAAAACTCCCCCTCAAATTTAGCGCCCGTAAACCGTACCGCCTCCCCAAATCGCACCAGGGATAAATCACTGTTTCCCTGCCAAATAGAGCGGCTGAAATCCGTTAAACCCTGAAAAACGCTCTGACTGAAAGTACCATTACCAGCAAAAACACTCCCAGAGAAAACCGTCTCCCCCTCAAACTGCACTTGGTGAAAATTAGACTTATCAAAAAAAATACTGCCGCGAAAGTTACTCCCTTTCTGAAAACTCGTGTTAGTAAAATCCGCCAGAGAGCCAAACCGACTTGCTGACCAATCAGCCAAACCCTTAAACTCAGCGCCAGACGCCTCCAAACGGTTCAGGAAAAACGTATTTTGCCAATCCACCGCCCCCAAAAACCGAGTCCCCGCCATTTGCATAGCTCCCCGGAAAGTTGTGATTTCCATTTTATCCATTGGCGCAGTCAAACCATAACCAGAAAATTGACCTAATTGGGACAACCGGCGGCGGTCTTTTTGGATTTGTTCCAGTTCCTCTGGTGTGAACATAGGAGACAAAGCCTCCCCAAACAGGGGCAACCGCAAACCCAAATCTTTCCCAGCAAAATCACCTAAAATCCGCGCTTGGGACAAGTCCAAACCTACGGTAGTGCCAGGTTTGTTGAGGGCAATTTGCAAAGATTGGTAAAAGAGCGATCGAAACTCCTGATTTTCTGGGCGCAAGTCAATGGTAAAATCCCGCAGGTCAATAACGCGGAATCCTTCAATAGTCACAGGTTGCTTGATTCTTTCCTGTAAAACTTCGGTAGTCAGCACCGGTGGTAATGGAGCAGCTAACGCCCCTGAAGTTAGGGAAACAAACAACACCAATGCGGCGAATAAACTTACTAATAATCGCATTTTTGTTTTTTTAGATGAATCAAGTGCCAACAAATTGGATAATTTAATGTATTATATCATAATATGTTGAAAATTTCGTTAAATCCAATAAAATCCATAATTTTTTAAAGATTATTATAACGATACCCTGCTTAATTCAGCTAATCAAGTTGTAACTTAATTATAATCTATCAGTTTTTCAGCTATAGAGTATGAATATTGACTAAATGCAATCATTAAGATAGAATATATTTACGGCAATTTTACTTGACTCAATCACCATTTTTTCAATGTCTGCATCATCTCATCACCAAAAATGGCAAATTAGCGACAGGGAAAGAGAAATTTACCGCCAGCGCTCTCAAGCATCCAGTTTAGCCAAAGCTAAAGCCATGCGGGGAGAAGGTAAACAGCCTATCCATCCGATAAACTACCCCCGGCTCAACCCAGAAACCCTGATGCCAAAACAGCCAAATAATGGTTGGAACAGCCTTTCTTTATTCAGCGGTGGCGGCGGGTTAGACTTGGGATTTGAGCGAGCCGGATATACCCACGTTGCCTCCTATGACATCCTACCAGAGGCTGGTATTACCCTGGATAAAAACCGTCCCCAATGGCAAATCTTTGCCGGAGAAAACGGTGATGTCAGCAAAATTGACTGGAGACAATATAGAGGCAGAGTTGATGTCATCCACGGCGGGCCCCCCTGTCAGCCTTTTTCCGTCGCCGGACGCCAAAAAGGTCCAGATGACAGCCGGGATATGTTTCCTCAATTCATTCGGGCTATCCTAGAAATAGAGCCCCAAGCATTTATTGCTGAAAATGTCCCCGCCTTAGTCGGAAAAAAATTTAGTCAGTATGTTCAAGAAATCATCCATCAGCCTTTGGCTGGTAAATATCACTTGACAAAATTTATCATAATGGCTCCAGATTTTGGGATTCCCCAAGTACGCCAGCGAGTTTTCTTTGTGGGGTTTCGCGATGCCAAAATCGCGGCCAAATACCAACCACCAAAACCTACACATATGTGGGAGCATTTAGCTAAAAATCAACGGCAACAAGGGGATGAAAGCTATGGGGAAAGGCAACCAGTGCAACTAAATCTTTTTTCTCCAGCCCCAAAGCCTAATTTATGTATGGGAGTCCGAGAGGCTCTAGGGTTGCCCGATATTGGTTTTGATACCTTAGCGCCCACGATTCGCAGTGCCCTTACCGGTCCCCGCCACACTACTTCTGTATTAAGCAGTGTTTCTGCCCAAAAAACTTGGGAAAAACTGCAAATTTGGCCAAATGGAGTGGCGGCAAATCGGGAAAAAGCCAGTTTATTCGTGGCAGAAAATGGCCATTTTCGTTTGTCTGTTGCTGACTGCGCGATTATCCAAGGTTTTCCTGATTCATGGCAGATTCACGGTGCAGTTTACATGGCTTTAGGTCAAATTGGCAATGCCGTCCCACCTCCTTTAGCTTATCATATAGCCCTCTCTGTGGCTGAGGCTTTATCGTGACTTTAGGGCTTCTACAACCATTTCCCGTAACCTTTGAGCGTGGTTGCTAGTGATGCGCTCCCAACCATTAAAGTAAGATGCTGGAATATGGGGGTTATTTAATGTCGAGCCTCTTTCAATCAGGTATCGACATCTTTCTTGCAATAGAGAAAGCATCCTTCTGGGAGAGTAACCCCCTTCCAAATCCATCCGCTTTTGGTACTCTTGAATACTGTACTGCCGTTTTTGCAATTTTTTAGCGTCTTCAATAGTATAATATTCTTTTTCACCTAAAATATCGTAAAGCAATTCTATACTCAGTAGTTCTTGAACTAGCTGGGATAATCTATGGTCATATATTATATATGCTTCTTTTTCCTCAATCCAAGGTGTCATGGCTTGGGGTGAACCATAAAGACAGTATTTGAGTTGGATAGTATTGCTGCTGGTCTCATAAAATCCAAACAACCAATGCTTATCTTGCCACTTTTTAATATGTTCTCGCCCAAAGTCCCTTACTGTAGTTACAGAATTGCTGGTGGTTGACTTCAGCTCAAAAGGTATTTTTTCTCCATTTAAATCTAAAAAAGCATCGGTGCTAATTCTAGTTGCATTCATTGGTTTTTCTAGTTGGAATAGAGCGATTAACTCTTGTTCCCGAGTATCATCCTGAACTGTCATATAGTTTTATGTGTGTAAAAAGATGCTTGTTAATTAACAATTAACAATTGATAATTGATAATTAACAACCATTGGCCATCAATTGTTAATTATCAATTATCAATTATCAATTATAATTAGCCGTTCAACACCCAATTAACCAGAGTGCGGACACCAAAACCAGTGGCACCAGCGCCGTTGTAACCTTTCTCTTTGTCAGTCCACACCGGACCGGCGATGTCCAAATGCACCCAGGGGGTTTTTTCCACAAACTGCTTTAAGAACAGAGCCGCAGTGATGGCACCGCCCGGGCGAGGTCCAGTATTTTTCATGTCTGCGTGCATGGCTTTGAGTCCCTCGAAGTATTTCTCCTCCAAAGGCATCCGCCAGAGTTTTTCTCCGGCGAGTTCCGAGGCTTGGTGAACTTCGGCGGCGAGTTCGTCGGAGGTACTCCATAAACCGGCGATATCGTCACCGAGAGCAATAACGCAAGCTCCGGTGAGGGTGGCCAGGTCCACGATCGCATCTACTCCCAGTTTTTCCGTGAAAACCAGAGCATCAGCCAGGGTGAGGCGTCCTTCAGCGTCAGTGTTATTGATTTCTATAGTTTTGCCATTAGAAGCCGTGAGAAAATCACCGGGGTGCATAGCGTGTCCGCTAATCATATTTTCCGTGACGGCGGAAACGAAGTGGACTTCAATATCGGCGGGTTTGAGCAGACCGATCGCCTTCGCCGCGCCAAAAGTAGCCGCCGCTCCCCCCATATCCATTTTCATCGTTTCAATGCCGCCTTGAGTTTTCAGGTTCAAGCCGCCAGAGTCAAAAGTGAGACCCTTACCGACGATCGCCAGCTTCCGGCGGGGAGTGATTCGCGGTTTATAAGTCATATGAATAAACTTAGGTGGCAAGTCCGAGGCTTGAGCCACCCCCAGAAATGCCCCCATCCCCAACTTTTCGCAATCTTCCTTTTCCAAGATTTCCAGCTCCAGGCCCAACTCTGAAGCCAAAGCCTGCGCCATTTCCGCCATCGTGATCGGCGTGCAGGTATTCGCCGGAGCCGCCACCAACTCCCGCGCCAAATTCACCCCAGCGCAGATTTGCATCGCTTGGGCGATCGCCTCATCCGTACCCGCCAAACCCAGCAAATCCACAGATTCCACCGTGTGATTCTTATCCGGTTCCGACTTAAACCGACTATCCTGGAACAGGGCCAACTCCACCCCCTCCACGATCGCCCGCGCCGTCTTCGCCGCAGCGCCATTCCACACCGGGAAACTCACAGCCACAGTTTTGCACTTTTCCGCCTTAGCCGACCTAGCCGCCGCCGCCGCCGCCAGACGAATCCCCTCCAAAGTCAGATTATCCCTTTGTCCCAAACCCACTAAAATCACTTTTCTAATCGAGCAACCGCCGCCCACACGAGCCGCCGCCAAACTTCCCGACTTGCCCTCAAACTCCTTTTCCGCGATTAACTCCTTCACAGTTCCGAACAGCTTTTCATCCAACTGCGCCAAGGAGCCAGTGAGTTCTACCTCACCCTCAAACAGACTCACCACCAACCCATCACCACTCCAGTCCAGAGCCTCACTCTCAACAGCTTGAAATTTAACCATCATCATTTGTCCTTAGTCATTGGCCATTGGTCATTAGTCCTTTGTCCTTTGTCATTAGTCCTTGGTTTTTTCTCCCCTCTCCCCTTGTGGGAGAGGAGGCGGGGGTGAGGGGGACAAGTGACAAGTGACAAGTGACAAGGGACTAATGACAAATCACAGTCAGCGAGTATTATACAGATAATAGGGGAGGTGGGTCTTCAGCAGTTCCACCACCCCCCACCTTGTGAATTTCAGATTAGGACAACCAGTGGTTTTTCAGCCATCCCAGCCCAGATCACCCATTTCCTCCCCTGGGGCTCCTGCCTCCAATCCCATCACAGAGCCCACATTCTTAGAAGCCTCCATCCTCAATAAATTTAAAAGTCTCACCGCAGCCAGCGGCGAGCTAGTCATGCCTTGCGTCCCCGCCATGCTCCCCCAGCACATCAAGCAAATAGAATCCTTGCTGCTGGCACTAGAAATCGACCTCACGGGAAAAGAGCGAGACGCATTGCGGCAATTAGTCACCAAAAAAGTCACCGAAGGGTTTGCCGCTTCCCCCTTTTCCCGTCTCGTGTTTAAATTTCAACCCCCCAATCCCACCCAAGGTTTAACCAACGGTTTAAAACTCAGCGTCGTCATCCAAGACCAAATTGGAATTGAAGACAAATACAATCGGTGGGTCAAAAGTCGGTCTGGTCCCCTATTCGGCACCCACCCCGACGCCAAATTAATGGCTGTGGTCGCAAATTTGGGGCAACCGTCCTTAGTGGCAATTTTAGATGTGGGGGCGGGCACCGGGCGCAATACCCTACCTTTGGCGCGACGGGGGCACCCCGTGCATGCGGTGGAACTGACCCCAGTATTTGCCAACCAGCTCACTCTTGCCGCCAAAGAGCAAAATCTGCCCGTAAAAGTCACTCAGGGCAACATCCTGGACTCCCAACTCTACCTCCCCCCAGCTCATTACCAACTCGGTTTTGTGTCAGAAGTCATCCCGCACTTGCGGGATTTATCGCAGGTAAGGGTGATGTTTGAGCGGATGTGCCACACTGTGCAACCCGGAGGCTGGGTGTTATTCAACACTTTTATCGCGGTGGAAGGGTATCAACCAGACGCCAAAGCCAAGGAAATGGCCCAGGTGTCCTGGTCATACTTTCTGACGCGCTCCGAGTTGCAGTCGGTACTGCAAGGTTTGCCCCTGGAGATTTTATCTGATGAGTCGGCTTATGAATACGAGCGTGCCCACCTGCCACCAGAAGCATGGCCCCCTACTAATTGGTTTATCAGTTGGTCAACCGGGCGCAACATTTTTCCCATAGATCAAAAACCACCAGTGGAATTGCGGTGGATGTTGGCGAAAAGAAAATGACCAAGGACAAGGGCGTGAAACCGAGAAAAAATAATCATTATCTGATGGTGGGTTTGGGGCTGTGCGTCCTTTTGGGGGCGGCGGTGCCCCTGACGATGTGGATGGGGAGGAATGAGCAGCCCGAGCAGGTGGCGTCTCAGAAGCCAAAAGCGGTGAAGAATTCCGAGGTTTTGCCTTTGGCACTGTTGCCGCCTGAGTCGCGCCGATCGCCCCTGGAAGCGCTGGCGAACGGGGAAGCATCTGCAGACAGAAATCGGGCTCGCTACCTCCTGGCGGCAGATGCGATCGCCGCGCAGCGGGGGGTGGAGGCGGTGCAGTGGCTAGAATCTCTAGAGGCGGATTACCCGATGATGGCGCCGATGGTGGCCCTGCAGCGGGCTCGCGCTTGGGAGTTGACTGGAGACAAAAATCAGGCACAACAGGCGTGGCAAGAGTTGCTGGAGAAATATCCTCAAGCACCGATGGCAGCGGAGGCGCTGTATATGTTGGGAAAAAGGGACGCTCAGTCTCCTGTGCAGGGAGCTAACAATGTCGCCACTCCGGGACGCCAACAGAACACATACTGGGACAGGGCGATCGCCGAATTCCCAAATCACCCCCGCACAGTTGATATCGCCCAAGCACTACTAGAGCAAAATCCCAACCAACCGCAACTGCTGTTGTTGCTAGCGAAACATGGCTTGCACTTACCAGATCTAGTGACTTACCTCGATCGCCTGGTAAACAGCAGTAATGCCCCCCAACTGACACCAGCAGACTGGGAAACCATCGCCTTTGCCTACTGGGAAAAACAAGAATATGGTAAAGGAGCCGCCGCTTACGCCAAAGCACCCCGTACCGCCCAAAATGCCTATCGAGCGGCACGGGGCCTGCAAATTGACGGCAAAAAACCCGAGGCTATAGCCGCATACAAGGGACTGAGCGCCGAGTTTCCCGACAGCGAGGACACAGCCGAAGGTTTGATGCGGCTGGCGAAAATCGTGGACGCCAAAGAAGCAATTACATATCTGGATATCGTCCGCGAAAAATTCCCCAAACGTGCTGGAGAGGCCCTATGGGAAAGGTCAAAAATGCTCGATACACTTGGGAGTGCTTCTTCGGCTGTTCAAGCTCGGAAATCAGTATTAACTCAGTACAGCACCTCCAAAGCAGCAGCACAGTTGCGCTGGCAACTGGTGAGGGAAAGTGCGGCGAGGGGGGACTTGGCAGAGGCAAGGCGATGGGCAAAAGAACTGCGAGAGGAAAATTCCCATAGTGAGGAGGCAGCCGAGGCGAATTTCTGGCGGGGTAAGTGGGCGATCGCACTGGGGAAAGAAAAAGAAGCCCAGGCGGATTTTGAGTATGTGCTGAAGCACCATCCCGAGTCTTATTTTGCTTGGCGCTCTGCCGTGTATTTAGGTTGGAATGTGGGGGATTTTACCACCGTGCGACAACTGCAGCCCGAAGTTGTCAAACTCGAACCGACAGGTCAGCGAAGCTATCGGCGCCAACTACTCCCCGCCGGAGAAGAAGTTTTGCAAGAACTCTACCTCTTGGCGCAAGACCAAGATGCCTGGACTTTGTGGCAAGTAGAATTCACCAACCGGATGCAGCCCACTGTCTCCGAGCAGTTCACCGATGGCGTCATCCGCATCGGAGTCGGAGACAACCTCGATGGCATTTTCATGCTTTCCAGCATAGCTTGGCGCACCCAACCAGAAGAGCGATCGCAATACGAGAAACTATCCCAACAGCCCGCCTACTGGCAAGCGCTTTATCCCTTCCCCTACAAAGACCTAATTCTCAAATGGTCCGCACACCGCCAGCTTAATCCCTTACTGGTGACAGCCTTAATCCGCCAAGAATCCCGATTTACCCCCAAAATTAAATCCTGGGCAGGTGCTGTCGGCTTGATGCAGGTATTACCAGAAACCGCCGAGTGGCGGGCTGCCTCCATGCAGGTGAAAAAATATGACTTGGAAAACCCCGACGATAACATCAATTTCGGCACCGAGTTTCTCGACTACACCCACAAGGAATACAACAATAATTCCATGCTGGCGGTAGCTAGTTATAATGCTGGTCCTGGCGCCGTAGCGGACTGGTTGAAACGATTCGGCTTCCAAGACCCCGACGAATTCGCCCAAAAAATTCCCTTCCCCGAGACCAATGATTATATCCGCAAGGTATTTGGCAATTATTGGAATTACCTGCGGCTGTACAATCCCGAAGTCGCCCAAAAGCTGGCCAGCTTATCGAAGTAAGTCCCAGCAGATGGGAGGAGCGGTGGTTTGAGCAGTGCAAAAAGGGTGTTATTATAGCAGGGTGACGCTAAGGCTGGTCAAGGGAGGCGTCACAACCGAGGGGTTACACCCCACATTTAAATAGAGGGCCAAAATAGTTAATGATGGGAGCCCAAATGTGGCCGCTGTCAAGAGGGGAAAATGGAAAAAAAGCTGAAAGATAAACAGGATCTACTACGATAGAAATACAATATGTAAAAGCCCAAAGTAGGGCAAGCAATGGCGCTAGAATTAGGCAGGTGAAAGGGGTCAGTGGGAGACGGGGAGAATCTGGAGATGGGGAGATCCCGCAGACGGTGAGAATCCGGAGTAACATCACCCCAGTCCCAGCAGTCCCTTTCGGGAGCCATTGCGGAAGAAGAGCTATAACCCCTGAAGGGTAAACTCACAAAAGTATCCAGCTAGGGAGAAGGGAGGCCAAAGGTGCTATCTCGGCCATAGCCCTACTCCTGAAAGCCGCCCGGTGTCGTGGAAGCATCGCACCGATTTCACTGTAAAAGTAGGATCGAAAAGATCACTGGTGCTGGAGAATTGCAGGCTTGAGGACAAATATTGCAGGTCCACTATCAGTTTTAGCTGGGATTGATATGCGCTTGGATCGATCGGGGTGCGCCAAGGTAGCCAAGCAGCTGCCAGCGCTAGCAAAACAAAAAGCAACGGGGAAATTAATCCTGGATCGACCGGAACAGGCGATGGCTAGCGCCGACCTGCGGTTCGTCAGCGACGAGGATTCGCCTGCCCCAAGCCAATGGCATCGCCACTGGGAGTTTTATTTCTGCCAGGGCCGCCTTTTATACGCCGTTTCCGATCCGCACCGGGTGCGGCGGTGGTCCAGAGCCCTCCGGCAGCACGCTCCCGATTTTGTCGCCTCACCCACACCGCTACCAGTAGAAGAACCTTGGGAATATGAACTGCTCGATCGAGGCGTCAGCTCTGGGCACCTCAGCCCCACCCAAGCCAAAGCCATCATTCGCACCACCGCCCAAGAAGTCTTCCTGGACTTGGCAAGCCAAACGGGAGCCAGCATCAAATGGGAAGCCGCCCCCCAAAGCGACCCCCAGGAAGGCGTGACCATGCTCCTATCCTCAATGGATGTCGCCCAGATCGTGGAAAAATCCCTGCAGATGTGGCAGCAGTGGCAAGAAATGGGCTTAGACTACATATATCCCGACCAAGCACCAGTGCTATCGGACGCCAAACACCTGAAAACACAAATCAGCTCCCAATCTTTCCTCACGATCAATACCCTGTTTAACGGCGAGAATACCCTTTGGGATATCGCATTGCAGCGCAAGCAATCAGTCCTCGGAGTCACACGCACCCTGCATCACTTCATCAAACAGGGTAAAATCTCCCTCAAAGATGTGGCTGATTGGCCATCGCCGATCGAACACATGCAGATGGTAATGTCAGCAGTCAATCCCTACAAGCCGCTCATTGCCTGCATCGATGACAGTCGCATCGTCGGCGAGAAGTTAGAGCAAATCCTGGTCCCCGCCGGTTACAGGGTACTAAAGCTTCAAGACCCCATGCAAGGAGTAGCGGCTCTGGCAGAACACAAACCAGATTTGATTTTCTTAGATGTGGTCATGCCACAAACCAACGGCTATAACCTGTGCAGTTTTTTGCGGCAAAGTGTTCTATTTCGGGATACTCCGATTATCATCCTCACCAGTCGGGATGGCTTAATCGATCGCACCCGCGCCAAGATCAATGGTGCATCGGATTTTTTAAGCAAGCCACCAGAAGCCCACCAAGTTGAGGAAATCGTGGCCAAATACCTTCATCACTCCACCTCCAAGAATTACCCCCTAGATTCCCCCGCGATCGCCTAAACCACTTAGGCACTCTCAAAGCCCCACCCCCCCTAGACCCTGACGGGACTGCGGGGGTAGCGACATTGGGAGTGATCGGTTTGTACCTCACCAACCCAACAAAGGCTGTATATTCAGGATATTGACAAGAAAATTTATTTAGGCTACAATGATAAAGGCTAAGTTTTAGCTAATCAACATTAAAGCCTAAATTGTAGATTAAAAATTATCACATTTCAGCATAATGGCGGATGACCCTGCCCAGAAGAATAAGAAATAATTAAAGATATATTTGATTTGGTCTAGAATTAAACTTTACTTACGCAACTTTACCAATGTGGGCGAGAAACCTGACCTTGACCCACCCGGCTCCAGAATCTCATCTTGCTACCATGCCAAAAAGCGCCACCTTGGGGGAGTGTGAGGGAGGAAATCAACCCGACGAAGGCTATCCAGACACCAAGGTGCCACCAGAAGTATCACCCTGTCCGGGAAAAGACCGACTGGTAGGTAGTGGGAGGGAGAGCAATATTCTCGGCAAATTATCTAAGTCCATTCCTAAAACCGAGAGAGGACCGCTTAGAGTACGGTGCTGTCTCTCAATAGCGAAATCGGGCAAAACTGATCGCCGAACCGCCAGAAGCTTCTGTAGCTAACGTACCTGACCCTCTCGGAAGCGGCCCCCTGAGTACAGATTCAAGGCGAGTGCCATAGATGATGCCGGAAAAAATAGCGAAAAGACAGGTTGTAATTTCCCGTGATATCATTTGTTTTATGGCCTTGACTTTGCGCCATCGAAAGTTTAAATAAAAATAAAAAAATGCTGCGTCCTTGGTCAACATACTGGCAAATGAATGAACTGTTAATAGAGCGTTTTGTCCACCTGATTGCCATCCATACGGGGTTATCATTCCGGGATAGAGACCGGGAAGCCTTGGCGAAAAAGATTTGGAAACGCATCAAAGCCTGTAAATTATCAACACCGGAAGAATATTACCAGTTGCTGGTGCTGGGCACTACGGAAACCCAATTGCCACATAACTGGCGAGAAAACCAGTGTTTGACGGAGGCCGAACCGATAGGTCAGCGAAGCTATCGGCAAAAGGAAATAGGCCGCCGGGAGTGGAAACAACTGATGCCACTGGTGACAACCGGGGAGAGCTATTTTTTTCGAGATAAAGGGCAATTTTGGCTCCTGAGAAACGCGATTTTGCCCAGCATTATCCAACAGCAAAAACAGCGCTGGTACGAGCAGGGTGGGGAAAAACCATCCCTGCGCATTTGGAGTGCGGGATGCTCCACGGGGGAGGAACCTTATTCCCTGGCCATTATGGTGACAGAGTTAATCCCCAATTTGGAAGCATGGGATATTTCCATCGTGGGCACTGATATCAATCAAGAATTAGTTCAGAAAGCCCAGACGGGGGTTTATAGCTCTTGGTCTTTTCGCACGATCGAGGCAGGGCAAAAAGAAGCTTATTTTCAAGAATCTAAAGGAGAATGGCGGCTTAATGAGGAGATTCGCTCTTTAGTTAAATTTCACCAGGGCAACTTAGTGGCCGATACCTTTCCCAATTCAGCCCTAGACATCTCCAATATGAATCTCATCTTGTGCCGCAATGTGTTCGTGTACTTCGACGCTCCATCCATTGCCCTAGTTTTAGAAAAATTTTACCATACCCTCAAGCCCGGTGGCTACATGATTACGGCTCATGCCGAATTGCACGGTCAGGATTTAGGGATGTTTCGCCCGCTGATTTTTTCCCAATCAGTAATCTATCAAAAACCAGACCTGAAAAGCACAGGAGGTGTCCCAATTCAGCCAAATTTGGCAGATTCCCAGCCAGAATCTCCTCTTTTGGGGACCCTAGAAGCGATGCAACGCCGATCGATGGCTAGCGCCGACCTGCGGTTCAGCTCTCCCAATCAACCCAACGGAGTTGGGCGTCCATCCGCCGCCTCCCCAAATATCACAGGTGCGCCAGTACCGCCGGACAAAAACTTTTCTCGGATGTTTGCCCCCGCGCCGAATCTGCCCCAACTCCCCCCATCATTACCCCCTAATTATGCCGGGAGTAAACCTCATACCGGAGCGGAAAATTCCTCCTCACTCACTGACGAAGTGAGTGTCACGGAAAATGGGAAAAATATCAGTTACTCTAGTTTTATGGAAATGGGTCAATCATTACCATTTCCATCGCAAATAAAACATATAGAGCGGAATAGCAAAAATGCTTTTTCTCCTCGAGATGGAGGTAAAGAAACCAATAATGTAGAGCAAATTTTTCAACGGGCGGAAAAATTATTTCACAACAAAATTTATCCTGAAGCCATTGGGGCGGCAGAAAAAGTATTAGAAATCTATTCTAATCATTTGGGCGCCCATTATTTACTAGCGCAAATTTATGCCAACCTAGGCAATTATCAAAAAGCCGATGATTATTGTCATCGATTGATTGGGATAGACTACAGTTTTTTGGGCAGTTACTATTTGTTGGCGAAAATTTCAGAAGAAACCGGAGAAATGGAGAAAGCAAAATATTACTTAAAAAGAATTATCTACTTGGTGCCGATTTCTATTAATGCTTATTTAGAAATGGCTCAAATTTACGAAAAAGAAGCAGACTTCACTAAGGCGGAAAAAATGAGATTAAATGCCGTAGAAATTTTACGATCGCTCCCCGATAGCTTTTTGGTGATCGACGATGGGCGAGTGCAAATTACGGCGGCGCAAATGCTGGAATACATCCAACCGGGCAAAAAATAGTCCCTAGTCCCTAGTCCCTGGTCCGAAGGTCGTGCAGTCACGTAGTCCTGGGACAAAGGACAAATTATAAAACTTAATTTTTTATAAAATTCATGCAGAGGGAAATACTTTAGTGGTATCGTAAAATCAATCATCTGGCCAGAAGTACCATAATCGCGATTCGCCCGAATAGATGGAAAGTAAATCTTATCTCATATTTAGCTTAAATGGATTGCGTTATGGGGTGGAAACCGAGGCAGTTAGCGAAATTTTCTTTCTGCCAGAGTTAACCCCCGTGGAAGCTGCCCCGCCTGATATAGCTGGAGTGCTAAATCTGCGGGGGGAGATTTTGCCGGTGATGGATCTGGCCATGCGGTTTGGACGGCGCCAGCGAGATTACCAAATTACTGATAGCACGATCGTCTTGGAATGGGAAGAAGTCAAAATCGGCATCGTCGTCAGCGAAGTTCACGAAATTAAAGAAATCGACGCCTCAGCGGTGGAAACCCAAATCGCTTACGGGAGAAAAGAGCGATATCAAAGCCAGAATTTCATATCAGGTTTAGCCAAGATTGGCTCGGAAATTTACATGATCCTGGATCCGGAAAACCTAATCCGGAACGCCAATACCGTCACAGTGCAAAGCGAAACCACCAAGAGGGCGGGGAATGCAATAGCCGAGGAGCCATCACAGGAGGAGACAGAAGGTCTGACAGAAGGCGTCCCAGATGCGATCGTGCAAAACCGAGTATTTTGCCCCAACGCCAGCCCCCAAGAGCGCGCAATTTTCAAAGAAAGAGCCGAAAATTTAATGCGCGCCACAGAAGCCCAGGATTTAGCCGGTTTGATGCCGTTAGCAGTAGTGGGGTTAAACGGAGAATACTTTGGCCTGGACCTGCACTTAGTGCGGGAGTTTACTGATATTCACCAAATCACCCCAGTTCCCTGCGTCAAAGAACATATCGTCGGCAATATCAACCTCCGGGGGGAAGTAGTGACATTGGTAGATATTCGCACAGTCTTGAATATGCCCATATCTTCTAGCGGGGAAGCCACCAAGGCAATGGTGGTAGAAGTGGCAGATGTGGTGGCGGGGGTGACGATCGATGAAGTGTGGGACGTTTTTTACCTACATCCATCACAAATCAAACCCGTACCGGCAGCCGTCAGACCCACCGGCAAAAATGAATATTTGCGGGGCACAGCGCCCTACCGCAGCAAAATGATGAGTTTACTGGATGTGGGGAAAATCTTCACCCAAGGTGAGTTGGTGGTGAACGAAGAGGCATAAAATCACCTTGGTCATTGGTCGTCAGGTCATTGGTCCGCAAGTCCGCTTGTCCCTTGTCATTTGTCCCTTGTCACTTGTCACTTGTCCCTTGTCACTGGTATGACGAATCAAAGGACAAAGGACAAAGGACTAAGGACTAAGGACAAGGGACAAAAAAATTCATAAATCTTAAAGAGTAGAGGCAGTAATAAAAATATACATTTACCGGTAAAAAAGGGGAGTAAACTTAAAAGTAGGAGGGGATGGCGAAGGGGGTAAATTATGATCAAAAAATTAAGAACCAGAATTTGGCTGGCATATGCAGTAGTGTTGCCGATCTGCCTGGTAATGGCGGGATTGATGTATAGCAATGTGACTCTCGCACAACAAGCATTACAGGCAGCGATTTCAGACAAAGAAATGGTAGTCGTCACAGAGCGGTTGGCTCTAGGGCTAGTACAAGCCCAGGAAGCCGCCATAAGTTTTATTATGGCGCCGCAGCCAGAATTTTCCCGGAATTACGAGCAAGGAATATCACTGTATCAAGCCTCAGCAGCGCAACTAAAAAAAATCGGTAGCGCGCCGGAGCAAAAAGAGCCAATCGAAAATATTATCCAGTTAGGAGCGCAAGTAGAAAAGGTTACGGAAAATTGGATGTTACAAGAGCGGAAGAAAAATCCTAAAGCCCGAATCAAAGACTGGTTGACCAGCCCAAGTAGGAACCTGGCGGTCAAGCTGAACCAGCAGATAGAGACCTTGAAGACCAAACTAGAGCTAATATCTCAAGACCAAGAGGCAGAAGTCAAAGCCGCGATGCAAAGGCTGCTCCGGACGCTAGTGGTGGGGACAGTAGTTTTCCTGGTGTGGTTAGTGGGTTTAGGAGTCTGGGTAGCAAAGCAGATCGGCGCTGAGATTCAGGAGATTGTCAACGCGATCGCCTCATCTTCCACCGAAATTGCCGCCACCGTAGATCAACAAGAACATACCACCGCCGTTCAATCCAAATCCGTCAATCAAACCAGCGTTACCATAGAACAACTCAGCGCATCTTCCCAGCAAGCAGCAGCACAAGCCGAAGTGGCAGCACTCAAAGCAGCAGAAGTTTTAGCCTTAGTAGATAGCACCGCCACCGATCGCGAAATCGTGCGCCAAGCCATCTTACAAGGCAGTAGAACCGCGATTTACCCTGGGTTTGGGAACCATAGTGATTCATCAATGATGGTGATGGGAGGTCAACCAACATACTCATTGAAAGAAATTATGAAGGGGATATCCCAGCAAGTAGTGCTATTGAGCCAGCAGACAAATCAGATTGCCAACATCTCAATTTTAGCCACCGAGCTAGCCAGCCAAACCAATATGCTAGCACTCAATGCCGCCGTGGAGGCAGTGCGTGCCGGGGAAAACGGCAAAGGTTTTGGCGTGGTGGCAGCAGAGATTAGAAAATTAGCCGAGCAGAGCAAACTATCAGCTAAAAAAATTAGTGATATCGTTGTAGAAATCCAAACTGCCACGAATGCGTCCGTGGCGGTCAGCACCACAGGGACTCAGACCGTGGAACGGATCATATTGGCAATGGATGAAGTAGCATTGGCCAATCAACAAATCTCCCTGAACGCCAAAGAGCAAAAAGCGGCGATCGAACATATAGCCGGAATTATGAATGAACTGTCTCTGTCAGCAGCACAAATAGCTACTGGCATCGCTCAGTGTAAAATCAGTACCCAACAGCTAAACTCGATCGCCAAAGATTTACAAGCAATGGTTTAGGCCATCCCAAAAACCAGTCATCCATCCTGGTTCCGAGTCGGGAGAGAAGCTAATTAGGCCAAAATCGTGTGATCAATCATAATAGCCCCGTGGCCACCAGAAAACATGAACGAAAAATAATTTTGTGAAAATTTCCGACCGAGAAATGTTATAATAGCTCCCGTGATGAAAACCCCTCAAAGTAGGGGAAATTCATCCAGGGTTTCAAAAGGTTTAAATAACTTTGAGTACATAGCACAAGATGGAGAGGCGAGAGAGGAAAACTTAATGAAAAAAATTTTGGTAGTAGATGATTCCTCAACGATGCGCCGGATGGTCAAAGCATCTCTGCAAAAGTTGGCAGAAGTAAAATTTGAAGAAGCGAGTACCGGTCTAGAGGCGATCGAGCGCCTAGTCCTATCACCAGTAGATTTAATGGTGCTGGATTTAAACATGCCAGACATGCACGGACTAGACGTACTTAAGTTCATGCGAGAACACCAGATATATCGGAACATCCCAGTCATCGTGCTGACCACCCGGAACGACGACTCTAGTTGCGTGGCAGCCTTAGCGGCTGGAGCCTCACGCTACATGACCAAACCATTTGAAACCCAGGTATTAGCAGCTCAGGCGAATATCTTGCTGACATACAAGTAGTAGGGGAAAAAACCATGTCCACTGACGAAAGCAACAGCACCTTTTTTGCAGAATTCTTAGATGACTATTTTGCAGAAAGTGACGCCCACATGACCAATGCGCGCCGCAACTTGCTAGCGCTAGAGTCCTATGTTGACAGCGACGTGGTGGAGCTAGGGTTAGTGGAAGAATTATTGCGTAGTTTCCACACCCTGAAAGGGCTATCGGGCATGGTGGGAGTCAGGGAAGCCGAAGCATTAGCCCACGAGATGGAAAGTTACCTGCGCACCCTGCGAGAAGAGAAGGCGCGACTGAGCAGTGAAGGGATGGACGCCCTCATGGCAGGCGCTCAGATGTTACAGCAAGCGATCGCCGCCCGCAAAGAACAAAGCCCACCGCCCAATATAGAAGCCACAATCGCCCGACTTCAGGCCATCTTGCCCCCAAGCGAAGAACCGCCGCTCCAGACAGCGCATATGGAAGAGACCCCCGCAGAAGTAGAAAAACCCGTAGGCAGCACATCGCCTGAGAATGGTCGAAAGCTTCCCCAACCCATTACCCCATCACCCCCACCCCCCGCCCAAGCGCAGGAGCCAAACCCCGTCAGGGGAAGCACCGCAGACCCATCAGTTCCCCCTAGCATCGTCCTGAACAACGTCGAGAAAGAAAAACTCCATCAAGCCAGAGCCCAGAGTAAAGCATTGTGGCACTTCCAGTTTGCCCCCAATACTGAACTCGCCAACCAAGGAATCAACGTCAACACCATTCGCACCCACCTGCAAGAGCTAGGCGAAATCATTCACGCTTCCCCCCGAATGGTCTCAGGCGGAGGCATCGTCTTCGACTTCATCCTATCCCAAGTCGAAGCCGAAACCCAAACAGACTTCGACCCCACCGCCAAAGAAATCATCTCACAATCAGGGCTGACCTACAGCCCCTTTGAAGAGGGACTAGGGGACGGGGGGACGGGGGGACGGGGAGACGGTTTGACTGCTCCCCTGCTCCCCTGCACCCCTGCTCCCCTGCTCCTCTGCACCCCTGCTCCCCCCCTCCCCCCCGCCCCCGGGGGCGCAACCTGTCACCAAGATAAGAATGAAAGCAGCGAGCAGTGTAGCTGTATAGTTTTTGAGGATGCAATTGGACGGAATTAGCTGCATGGCTACCTCTTGGAATCACCGCCACATTATTTCTCTGGCAGATTTTACGCCGGAAGATTACGATACGGTTTTACAAACTGCCGCTAGTTTTGGGGAAGTTCTCTCCCGACGGATGAAGAAAGTGCCCACCTTACAGGGTCAGGTAGTGGCAAATTTGTTTTTTGAACCATCTACCCGAACCCGCAGCAGTTTTGAACTGGCTGCCAAGCGTTTGTCAGCGGATACGCTGAATTTTACCCCGAGTAGTTCTTCTCTGAGTAAGGGGGAAACGATTTTAGATACGGCAAAGACTTATCTGGCGATGGGGACTGACTTGATGGTGATTCGCCACTCGGGTGCGGGTGTACCCCAGGCGATCGCCACCGAGATGGACCGCATGGGTGCTAAAGTTGGCGTCCTCAACGCCGGTGACGGACAGCACGAACATCCTTCCCAAGCTCTGCTCGATTTGTTTACCATATGTTCAGTTTTGGATCCGGAGCGCCCCCGCCTAGAACTGCTGGCGGGCAAAAAAATTGCCATTGTGGGCGATATCCTCCATTCCCGCGTTGCCCGATCGAACATCTGGAGCCTTACCGCCGCCGCCGGAGCCAGATTACACCTGGCAGGCCCCCCCACCCTTCTACCCCAACTGTTTGAGGGGATGGGTGCCACTGGGGGGAATTTGTTCTTACACTGGCATTTAGAACCCGCGATCGAAAACGCCGATTTTGTTATGACTTTGCGCCTGCAAAAAGAGCGGATGACCAACCATTTGCTCCCCAGTTGGCGGGAGTATCATAACCTATTCGGCATTACCCGGGAGCGGCTGAAACTATGTAAACCTGGTGTGAAAGTCCTCCACCCTGGTCCAGTCAACCGAGGTGTAGAAATTAGCTCTGACCTCATGGATGACCCCAATTTCAGCCTGATTTCCCAGCAAGTCACCAGCGGCGTCGCCGTCCGCATGGCTCTGCTCTACCTCATGGGTGGGGGTAAGATTTAGACGATCGTGATGGGTTTGTAGTTGGGCTTTAGCCCTCTTGGTTTGTAGTTGGGCTTTAGCCCTCTTGGTTGGGATTCAAGGTAGGGGCACGGCATGATGAATATTTATCAGTAAACCGAGATATCCAAGACGCCGTGACCCTGCACCTTTGTTGATTAAAGTTCACTTAAATCTGGAGTTTGAATCATTGATGATTAATACCATAACCGCCAATCCCTTCGCAGGTGTTACCACTGACAATCCCGGGGACAATTTTGCTATTACCTTTGCCCCTTTATCTCTGGATGAGGTTTATGCTCTGGCTGATGACCCCGCTAATGGGGCGGTGGTGGTGATGAGTGGCACAGTGCGCAACCAAACTGATGGTAAACCGGTGGTCGCATTGGAATATCAAGCCTATGAGCCAATGGCTTTGAATGTGTTTCGCCAAATTGCTGCTGATATTCGGAATCAATGGCCCGATGTGAATAGGGTGGTAATTCATCACCGCACGGGACGGTTAAAGATAGGGGAAATTAGCGTTTTGGTGGCGGTGGGTTGTCCCCATCGTTCCGAGGCTTTTGCGGCGTGCAAATATGGCATAGACACCCTGAAACATAATGCCCCAATTTGGAAAAAGGAGTGGTGGTCTGATGGTTCTAGCAGTTGGGTGAGTATCGGTGCTTGCGAACAGCTAGATGACTGAGATTATATTTTTGTCATTGGTCATTTGTCCTTGGTCACTTGTCCCTTGTCTAGTCACAAAGGACAAAGGACAAATGACCAATGAGATAATTTAACAATTCGCAACAAAAATTAATATTTTTAAATTATTATTATTTTAGCTTAAAATTTATTCATATTAATTACCTGTTTAAATGAAAGATTTGTGTTAAGCTAACCCAATTGGCAGGAGCCATGACAATATTTTGCTAATCAATAAATCAATCGACAAGGGTCAAAATTGATGAGAGTCAAAATGATTTTGCCCGCACTGACGGAGGCCATCAGTCCCCACTGGCGGCCAATCAAGTATTCCCTATTTCCCCCTCTAGGTTTGGCGACTTTGGCGGCTTTTTTCCCGCCTGATGCGGAAATTACTATTCAAGATGAACATGTAGAAAAGCTGGATTTGGAAGATGAGCCGGATTTGGTGGTGATTCAAGTATATATCACTTCGGCTTATCGGGCTTATGAATTGGCGGATTATTACCGCCAAAAAGGGGTTTATGTGGCGCTGGGTGGTTTGCATGTGACGGCTTTGCCGGAGGAAGCTGCTAGCCATGCAGATACAATTTTTCTCGGACCGGGGGAGGATACTTGGCCGCAATTTCTGGCAGATTGGCAGGCAGGAAATCCGGGGAAAGTTTATGCCTCAAAAATACGGAGTCTCATCGGTGTGCCGCCAATTCGGCGGGATTTAATCCAGCGGCATCTTTATTTGGTGCCTAATTCTATTGTGGTGTCTCGTGGCTGTCCTCATCACTGTGATTTTTGTTATAAGGAGTCGTTTTTTCAGGGGGGTAAGTCTTTTTATACCCAATCTGTGGATGATGCTTTGGCGGAAATTGACCGGCTCCCCGGACGGCATTTATTTTTCCTAGATGACCATTTGTTTGGTGATGCGCGGTTTGCTGGGGCGTTGTTTGATGGGATGATGGGGATGGGGCGGGTTTGGCAGGCGGCGGGTACGGTGCATTCGGTGATGCAGCCCGGATTGCTGGAAAAAGCGGTGGCTAGCGGGTTGCGGAGTTTGTTTGTGGGGTTTGAAACTCTGAATGGGGATAATTTACGCAGTCAGCATAAGTATCATAACTTAAATCGGGATTATTCTGGTGCGATTCGCCGCCTGCACGATCTGGGGGTGATGATTAATGGTAGTTTTGTGTTTGGGATGGATGCGGATGACGAGGCGGTGTTCGATCGCACGATCGCCTGGGCGGTAGAAAATGGCATAGAAACCGCGACTTTTCATATTATGACGCCTTATCCGGGTACGGCTTTGTACCAGCGTTTGGCGGCGGCGGGGAGAATTACCAATAGTAATTGGAATTTATACGATACTCGTCATGTGGTCTATCAGCCTGCGAAAATGACGCCGGAGGTTTTAGAATCAGGTTACTGGCGGGCTTATGAAGATTTTTATCGCTGGGGTTCAATTTTCCAATCTGCTTGGACTAAGGAAACTTGGGACGGGCGGTGGCGTCATTTAATTTATGCTGGCGGTTGGAAAAAGTTTGAGCCTCTGTGGGATATGATTATCCGCGCTGAGCAAGTGGCCAAAGTGCGGCCTATGTTAGAGTCGGTTTTACAAGGGTTTCGCCCGCAGTCTGCCAGACCAAATCCCTCTTCAGAATTGGTGGTTTCTTGATGGACAAGATGTGGCGGCAATAGGAGGAAATACCGCAGTTGTAGTTTAGATGTGCATGACTGCGTTTTTTATTTCCTGGGGGCATAATTACCGCCTATAAATGTAGTTTCAATCTGCCTAGTTAGGGGTAATTTATCCAACACAAATTATCTCCAGCTAATGTGATATAAGTCACGGTGAATAGTGACTTATATCACATTGGTTTGGGATGTCGATCGCCTGTGGGGTTGAGGACGATCGCCGCCAGTTAGCTGCTAATAGTTTAGCTTAGAATTATAGATCTAAGAAAATGATTATGGAAGCGCCACTTTACCTCCTACCCTTCGCGATTGCGGAAATGATGGCACAAGCGAGCCACTCCCGTCAACTGACCCTCGCTGATAGATATGGACTGATGGCGGCGGTATTTGATGAATCTCTCGGAGATGAAGAGAGGCACAGCGTCAACCGCTTGCTGCGTAACGTGTGCAAGGGGCGATTACAAATTGTCAATGAAATCTCAGCCCTACTTTAAATTTTGTCATTTGTCCCTAGTCATTTGTCCTTTGTCATTTGATAAGCAATCCTCGAATTTATCTCCACAGAATATATCAAATTTTTTCTTGCGCAGGCGGCGTGATGCGCCAGCGGTTGAGCAACCCATTTAGACGCTTCAGAAATGCTAAATCTGCCTCGGGCAAGCTGTGGGATGTACCGGATTTTTCTAAAAAGCCGAAAGCCTGCCGAAACTGGCGCGGCTCGGCGGCGATCGGGGCGTCTAAATGGCAGGGAATAATCCGCTGAAAATGCCAACTAGCTACTTGATCCGCCCAGTCAAGGGTAGCTCTGGGAGCGCGGTTGAGAATCAGGGTTTGGAGAATGGGGGCTACTAATAGATGCTGGTCGCTCAAAGCATCAAAAGACTGCTGCCAGTTATACCACCACTGGAAAGGAAATAAACCAAAATAGGCTTTCGGCGATCGGTCTGCCGCTTTCCAAGCATTGCGGAAAGTTTCACCCCAGTTCACCACATCGAGGACGCTCGGTTGGAAATAAAAGGTAAATAGACAAAGCCGCTGCCATCCTTTGCGGCGGTTGGTTTCCGAGTCGGTTATCGGGGAGGCGGCGTCATCGCGAGCGTGGAAGAGGAGGGGATAGGGGTCAAGTTGGAGGATTTCCGGGGGGTCTGCGGGAACGGAAACAATGGTATCGGCGAGCAGAAGGGTGCCCGATCGTCTGTGGCAAAACGCCACCTCTGCAAACGGACCCACACCCAAATCCACCGGACCGAGTAAGGCCCAGTCAAACTCATCCCCAAACGGCACATCCTTGGTATCCGCCGGAAGTACCCGCGTCCTCCCCGAAGGGAAACCCAACCAGCTCAAAGGCAAATTGAGCGGAAAGCTCCATTGGGAGGGAGCCACAAACACCGTCGCTTTAGGAAACCGCCGCGCAAACGGACCAACAAACACTTTATGCTCGATACCGGAAACCGTGGGGAGGATAATGTATTTCACCTCGCCGTGAACCGCCTCTAACTCCCGCATTAACGCCACACATTCCCTCGTTGGCGCTACCGGTGCATACACCAGCAGTCCCCCAGATGACAGTTTAACCACCGTCATCCTGATGGGTACTACCACATAAAAAATGCCCTGAATTTGGTCAAAAGTCCAAATCTCATCTTTCACCACTTCTCGCATCAGGGTCCGCCGCTGGCCATAGGGGTAAAGCGGCAAAGCTGGCCAAAACGGCCACCGCCAGTCTCCCGACTCTTTTGTAGGATGATACATCTGCGCTCCCTCGCTCCCCAAACACCTTCAAATGCAGGATTGTAGCAAATATTTGTCCAAGAACAATTGACAATTGACAATTGATAATTGATAATTGATAATTGATAATTGATAATTAGCAAAGGACAAAGGACTCTTGGACCAAGGACAATCTATGATATAATCATACAAAATTAACACCGGGTAGGTAATATGGTACAAATTCAACCGCCAGATATTCCCACCTTCCCCCCGGGAGAGTTATGGAGTGATGAACCACCCTTGGAAACCTATCGTCATCTACAACAATTACTGCTGCTCCTGAGTAGTTTAGAACAGTTTTGGGCAGACCGCACGGATTTTTTTGCGGCTGGTAATATGACAGTTTATTACAGCAGCCGCCAGCGCAAGGATGAGCATCTACGCGGTCCAGATTTCTTTGTGGTGTTGAACACGGAACGCCGGGAGCGGAAAAGTTGGGTAGTATGGGAGGAGGATGGCAAGTATCCTAATGTGGTGATTGAGATACTATCTGATAGTACCGCTTCGGTAGATAGGGATGACAAAAAGCTGCTTTATCAGGATGTATGGCGGACGCGAGATTATTTCTGGTTCCATCCTTATACTCTTGAGTTTAAGGGGTTTACTTTGATAGGACGGAAGTATGTAGAGATTGAGCCAAATTCCCAATCTTGGTTATGGAGTGATGAGCTACAGCTATATTTGGGGGTGTGGAATGAACAGCTCCGGTTTTTCACTCCTGAAGGTGAGTTGGTTCTGACGCCAAAGGAAGAAGCAAATGTACAACGTCAGCGAGCGGATGTACACCGTCAGCGAGCCGATGTACAACGTCAACGAGCCGATGTACAACGTCAACGAGCCGATGCGGCTCTAGCGGAAGCAGAAGCAGAACGTCAGCGAGCCGATGCAGCTCTAGTGGAAGCAGAAGCAGAACGTCAGCGAGCCGATGCAGCTCTAGTGGAAACAGAAGCAGAACGTCAGCGAGCCGATGCAGCTCTAGTGGAAGCGGAAGTGGAACGCCAGAAAAGTGCTATCCTGCGTCAGAAACTCCTAGAATTGGGTATCAATCCTGACGAACTTGGGTAATTTTTTTAATTGATAATTGATAATTGATAATTGATAATTGATAATTGATAATTGATAATTGATAATTGATAAAAGACAAGGGACAAGGGACAAGGGACAAGGGACAAGGGACAAAGGACAAAATTTCTGCTTAATCGGGGTAAATTTGATATATTTTACTAGCTTGTTGGCGCCCTTTTAAAACCACGGTGCCGATACAATTACTGGTAAATTGATTAGGTATGTATTTATAAGTGGCTTCGCTGATTAAAATGCGGCAAATGCCAGCATCAAAGGTTTTATCGTAGCTTTCTAAACGGGATGCTATGTTAACAGTATCGCCGATGATGGTGTAGTCGGAGCGTTGCTCGCTGCCTAAACTACCGGCTACTAATTTACCGGTGGCAATACCAACGCGCATGGCGACCGTGGGAAGTCCTCTGGTTTCCCAATCTCGGTTAAGATTTCGCAGCTTGTTTGCCATTGAGATGGCACAGTTTACCGCCGCAATTGCATCCCGGGCGATTTCGGCTTCGGTGGTGGCGGGGATGGGGACGCCAAACACGGCCATGACTGCATCGCCAATATATTTATCGATGACGCCATCATGGTCTAATACTACTTGCGCCATTGCTTTAAAATACTCGTTTAACCAACTGATTAAGACTTTGGGCTCTAGGGTTTCGGCGATCGTACTGAACCCCTGCAAATCAGAAAATAGCACTGTGGCTGTCACCTCCAACGGCGTAACTTGCCCCGACTCCATTAGTTGCTCGCGATCGCGCCAAATTGCCGCCGCAATTTTCGGGGTCACATGACGCCCAAATAGATTCATCAGTGCATCTCGTTCCCGACGTTCCCGCTGCACCTGATACCCCGTCACCGTCACCGACGCTCCCACTAACGCCACTAGGGGAGGGACCGCTGGAATCCACCAACCTTGCAAAAAAGCCCCATAAGCACTACCGCCACAAACTCCCACGGCGAGCAAAGTCCCCAAAGCGGTTTGCTGCGCCGAGGGGCAAAACCACCCCATAGCCGCCCCCACGGAGGACCAGGCGAAAATCCATAACCACTCCCAGCGATCGTCCCAAACCTGCATCAAGGAATGTCCTTCTAGCGCGGCGGTGATAATTTGAGTGGTTAAATGGGCGTGAATTTCTACCCCTGGGGTGCGTTCTGGGGCGCCAAAAAACCCCCCATCATAAGGTGTGAGGAACACATCGGGCAAACTGGGAGCTACGGCGCCAATTAATACCACCACGTCGCGCATCAAATCCCCAGGAATTCGCCCCGACAGCACATCCCGCACCGAAACCATCACAAATGGGCAAAGTTTAATATCCCGACAAGACGGCCCCTGGAAGTTAATCGGAATTTGATAACCCCCCGCATAAGTGCGCACATAGCCACCAAAGTTCTCTCCCAGACGGAAAAAAGTAGTCTTTCCCAATTGCAAATACTCCGGATGCTCCTCGGAATTTTGCGGCGTCACCCCCTCCGCCTCCAAATACATCAACGCCAAACGCAGAGCCAACGACTCCACCACCTCCCCATCTGGCGTTTCCAAAAACAGCAACCCCCGCCGCACCTTACTATCCGGGTCCAGCACCAAATCATTCGCCGCCACCTGGCCCAACTCAGCTAAAACCGGCGGCGGATTAACCTGAAACCCCCGCTCCGCCTCGCCTACAGTTTTAATGCCAATCAAATTGGGTGTGTTTTTAAAAACCTTCACCAGCTCCTCATGGCCCGGATTTACCTTTAAATCGCGGTAAATATCCAAGCCGATCGCCCGAGGCTTTTGGGCACTGATTTTGGTCAATAGCTCTGCCATCGTCGCATCAGAAGCAGGCCACTGTCCCAGAGTTCTGATATCCTCTTCATCAACACCCACGATTACCGTGCGGTTATCTTTCCCCTGCAGAGGACGCAGCTCATACCAAGTATCGAGCATCTGCAACTCCCAGAGCTGCCAAAATCCGGCCCACTGCATTCCCCCCACCAACAACGCCACCCCGGGAGCTACCAGCAAAACCCCACCCCACTCCCCCATCAATCGTCTTAGGCGTTTCCACATTATTTATCGTCAGATTTTCCGAAAATCTTCAACCCCGTTTATCGCCTCTAATTATAGAGTTTGGGGAAATGGGGAGCAACTCCCCCTCCCAGACCATCTCCCATCTAAACAGGAGCTAATTATGAACCAAAATCAAGCGGAATTTCGCTTTTACGCCGAACTTAACGACTTTTTACCCCCCACTAGCCGCCACCAGACTATTACCTACCAGTTTAAAGATAATCCGGCTATCAAAGATAGTATCGAATCTCTGGGTGTTCCCCACCCGGAAGTAAATGTTATCTTGGTTAATGATAAATCGGTGGATTTTTCCTACCTGGTGCAACATGGGGATGATTGCCAGATTTTTCCCGTTTCCGAATCTCCTCAACCGCCGCTCCCCCTGCGTCCCCCACCGCCAAACCAGTTTATTTTAGACCTGCATTTGGGCAAGCTGGCGGGGTATCTGCGGATGTTGGGGTTTGACACCCTGTATCGTAATGATTATCACGATGAAGAATTGGCAATGGTATCTAGCAGCGAAAACCGGATTTTGTTAACTCGTGATATCGGTTTGTTGAAACGGGGGATTGTGACTCATGGTTACTGGGTGAGGGCAACTGACCCGGAACAGCAAATCGGGGAAATTCTGCGCAGATTCAATTTGTTTGATGCTGTCCAGCCTTTTCGCCACTGTTTGCATTGCAATGGCAGCTTAACACGGGTGGAGAAAGAGGCGATCGGCCATTTAGTCCCGCCCAAAACTTTAGAATATTACGACCAATTCCACCGCTGTGTTTCCTGCGGTAAAATCTACTGGAAAGGCTCCCATTATCAGAAAATGCAGGATTTTATTGATAATATTTTGGGGAGGAAATTATAGTCGTTTCAAATAAAAATGAAACAAACCTTGAGAGTTGCCCTCTATCCCCCAACCCCCTCACCCCCCTACCCCCCCTCTCCCAAGTCGGGAGAGGGGGGAGCGGAGAAAGGGGAGTAAGACGGAAATACCCCGGTCTGGGACTCCCCCCTCTCCCTACCTGGGAGAGGGGACGGGGGTGAGGGCTGCTCGGCGGTGGGGTTTAACCAAACAACTATTCTCATTCTTAATTGAAATGACTATAACAATTAACAATTGATAATTGATAATTGATAATTGATAATTATTGATGTAGGGGCGATTCGCGAATCGCCCCTACATCCCATCGCGATTAATTTTTAATCTTTCTTGGTGTTTGGCGTGTTTTTGTTGTCACGAATGTTTTTTATCTTCTTCCTCAACCATAACACCGCAAGCACCACCAACACCACCAACGCACTGGCTGCCAAACTGGATAAAACCGACTTAGCAAAGGGATGTATGGTGGTGGCTCCCTGATGCCAAGGCATTAATAGGGGGTCTTCTGGTTTGATGAGAGCGTAACTGGTGGCGACGATACCGCCAAGGCCGATCGCGCCCCCCACCGTAGCAATAGTAATATTTAGTTCAGTATCCCGCTCTTTCTCCGCCGTTTGTCCGTTTTTCTCTGCCTCCACCTGCACAATTTCCACCATCCCCCGAATCGTGTCAATGGCATTTTGAAACAGATTTTGCCCCGCCAGGAGGTAATTTAAATCCCCTTGAATTTGGCCAAGATACTTATTATCGCATAAATCCAGAAAAGATGTCAACCATTGGGGATTATCTCCCTCTACCTGCATCTGGCTAATTGCCGTCACAGCTAATTGATAATTATACCGATTGATTTTTACCGTATTGGCGCACTCTTGCAGGTAGCGCAAGCATTTATTATACTCAAAACCGTTATGCACCGCCGCCGCCAACGACTCTTTTAACTTGTCCAGGTCTTTTCCTGACTGGGGGCTAAAATTGGCTAATTCTTTATCCAATTCCCCCGCCAGTACCTGTCCTCTAGCATACCACTTTTGGGCGCGAAAATAAGGAAATAAGATTTTATGGCGGTACAGGAGTAAATTTTCTAGATAAAAATCAAACTTATCAGTAAGTAAATCAAAGGTTGCGGGTTGGCGTTGCAGCCAAATAATGATATGATAGCCCTGGGTGGTGTCTTTGGCGCGATTATCGTATTCATACATTGGGCTGCCAAATAACTGACTTTCACTCACATAAATGTCAGCCGGATTAATTTTCTCCTTTTTCCCATCAGTCAATCCCGCCACGCAAGCATCCGCCAACTGGCGATAATTATCACCAACATCATCAACCAGCGGAACCGCATAGAGCAACCAAGTCACCCCCAGGGAAACTCCCAAACTTTCCCCAGATAAACAATTATGGGGATTAAATTGGTGGAGTTCCGAGGCGGGAATCGTGGTATCTTTATAGTATAAGGTTAAATTGGCGCTGTAGGCATCTTGAATCCGTTTGGCAGCGAAAGAACCGTGCAACTCCGGTTTATCGGGTGACGGTTTGGGAAAACTGAGCTTTTGGCTGAGCAAATTTTCCTGGGTTAAGTCTAGATTTTCGGTGGTAAGCTGGAACTTTTCTAATTCTGGAATGCCCAAACCTGTCCCAGCTTTATCTCTCAGGTTTTCCCACATAAGCGGAGCATTTTCTGCCGCTTTTTGCCAGCCTTTATCCGCATCATTGCGCAGATGAAAGGCGTAAAGGCTGAAAATCGGGTTTTTGATTTGGCGTGGGGGTGGTTCGTTCATCACTACTTCTTATCTGGTGGGGTAGGATTGTTCAGACGGTTAAGATTCTCCTGCACCTTCGCATTAAATTCGCGGGCGATTTCCGCCTTCATTTCTGGGGTTGACTCCTTAGCATCGCTCAACCCCATATTCGCGATTTCATTTTCGATTTTATCTTCTAATGCGGGGTAGGCGGCGTAAGTTTCCTTGATTTTCGCTGCTTGCTGTTCTAGGGTATCATTGGGTTGCAGAAGTTTGCCGAGGAGTTGCAGGTATTTGGCTTGATCTTGGTCAATATCCAATAACTCGGATAAAACTTTAACAATCTTTTCCGGTGGTGTATTCTCAGGGATAGGCATACGGCGTAAAACCTCTTGGCTATTTTCTAAGGTGAGGGAGAAATGGTCCGCTTCGCCGATGAGGGTAAAACCCGCCCAGGCTTTGGGATAGTTATATGTATCGCCGTTTTTGGCGGTTAACATGGCTTGACGCAAGGCAGTGGCCCGGTTTTCTCCCCGTTCCAGATTTTGGTAAAATTCCCCCATCAGGAACTTGGCTGCTGGGGCACCGATATCCCAAAGTGATACGATTAAACTGGGCACCCCCGCCAGGACGAAACACCGGGACAAACCCACCACCCCATCCCCTGTAATTTTACCCTTACCGGTACTGCAAGCGGTTAAAATCACAATTTCTGCATTTAATTTTAACCCTAAAATTTCCCCAGCATTCAGCCCGCCATCGTCGGTTTCATCCGATGGCGCTAAAATAATTGTGCCGGGAATGCCTTTATCCCCGAAATCGTCTAACAAGCCGTGAGCTAGTATCTGCACTATCCGCACGTTCTGCATTTTATCGATAACGGCGACTTTGGTGGCTTGTTCTCCCAGGAGGGGGGTGGTGGCGAACAGTTGTCCGATGGCTTCCGCCGCCTCCCTGGCCCGGACTAGCTGCTGCAGTTGGTAGGGATTTTGTGTCCATTTGGGATGTAGTTGCGGGTCCCCCACTACCAGGGCTTTTTCCCGCTCCATCAAGGACATTAACTGCAGTTGCAGGTGACGCTGACGAGCGGTTTGCAGGACTTGGATAGATGGAGCAATGCGGATAGGATATTTGTCGATGAGATATTGCCCCTCTGCATCCTGGAGAGCGGCGAAGGGGACGAGAAACAGCTCGTAATGGGGGATAAAGATAATCTGGTTTGGGGAGTCGGGCAATAAATCCAGAATCGGGCCGATGAGGATATCGTAAAATAATCGCATCAGGGGATAGACCCGGTTATCGCAACGAAATCGCGAGTCGCGGGGGATGGGTTTGCCTTCCTTATCCTTTTCTGCGATACCCAGAGACACCCTCGCTTTTAAAATCAGAGTATCTAACCGTTCCCGCAACTTGTCATTCGGGGCAATGTCGCGATCGTTTTCTTCTGTGAGTAGTGACAAGTTGGCTCGGCGAAAGCTAATTTCTCCGCTGGGTTGAATCACCCAGATATAAATGTCTTCAGAAACGATGGCATATTCCACCAGAGTGGCGTTTTGCTCCTTAGCCACGGCGACTATCTCAGGGATATCGATAAAATTATCACTCTCCTCCCATCCCAACCGCCGCAACAACTCCTCCACAAACGCTCTGGCTCGTCCCCGCTCGGCAATTGCCAAAGCCTCGTTAAACTTATCTTGGGCAACTAGAGCCTCTTGCAGCATGCGATAGGTTCTCGTTTGAGTTTCAAAAATCGAGATTTTATCCTCATCAGCTAAACCCTCCCGCAAACTTTCGTAAACCTCCATTGCTTGACGTAAATTCGTTTCTGCTTCTGGGAGTTGGTTGTTTTTCAGGAAGGTATTACCTAAACCGTTCAGAGAAAGAGCTTCCCCCTGTCTGTGGCCGATTTCCCTTCTTATCGCCAATGACTGCTCGTGGAATTTTATCGCCTCTTGGTACTGACCTAGGGAACGGTAAGCATGGCCCAAATTGTTCAGAGAAACAGCTTCCCCCCGTCTGTGGCCGGTTTCCCTTTTTATCGCCAATGACTGCTCGTGGAATTCAATCTCCCGTTGGTACTCCCCTAGGTAATGGTAAGCATTGCCCAAATTGTTCAGAGAAAGAGATTCCCCCCGTCTGTAGCCGATTTCCCTAGATATCGCCCATGACTGCTCGTGGAATTCAATCTCCCGTTGGTACTGACCTAGGCGATGGTAAGCATTACCCAAATTGTTCAGAGAAACAGCTTCCCCCCGTCTGTCGCCGATTTCCCTTTTTATCGCCCATGACTGCTCGTGGAATTCGATCTCCCGTTGGTACTGACCTAGGCGATGGTAAGCATTACCCAAATTGTTCAGAGACTTAGCTTCCCCCCGTCTGTCGCCGATTTCCCTTCTTATCGCCAATGACTGCTGGTGGAATTCAATCTCCCTTTGGTACTCCCCTAGGTAATGGTAAGCATTGCCCAAACCACTCAGAGAATTAGCTTCCCCCTGTCTGTCGCCGATTTCCCTTCTTATCGCCAATGACTGCTGGTGGAATTCAATCGCCCTTTGGTACTCCCCTAGAGAACGGTAAGCATTGCCCAAACCGTTGAGAGAATCAGCTTCCCCCTGTTTGTGGCCAATTTCCCTAGATATCGCCAAAGACTGCTGGCGGAATTCTATCGCCCGTTGATACTGCCCTAGGGAACCGTAAGCTAATCCCAAATTGTTCAGAGAATCAGCTTCCCCCTGTTTGTGGCCAATTTCCTTAGATATCGCCAATGACTGCTCGTGGAATTTTATCGCCTCTTTGTACTGCCCTAGGAAACGGTAAGCATCGCCCAAACCGTTCAGAGCATCAGCTTCCCCCCCTCTGGAGCCGATTTGGCGGGAAATTTCTAGAGACTTTTGCCAAGATTCTATGGCGGCGGGGTATTCACTGCGATTAAATTGGTCGCTGCCTTGTTGCTGGAGTTTATTAGTAGCATTGCCCAAATTGCGCAGAGAAGCTACTTCCCCCTCTCTGTCGCCAATTTCCCTAGATATCGCCAATGACTGCTGGTAGAATTCTATGGCTTTTTGATACTCCCCTAGGGAAAGGTAAACATTACCCAAATCGCCCAGAGAACCAGCTTCCCACTGTGTGTGGTCGATTTCCTTAGCTATCGCCAATGATTGCTCGTGGAATTCTATGGCTTTTTGGTACTCCCCTAGAGAACCGTAAGCCTTGCCCAAACAGCTCAGAGAAACAGCTTCCCCCCGTCTGTTGCCGATTTCCCTTTTTATCGCCAATTCCTGGTTATAGAAATCGATCGCCCTTTGGTACTCCCCTAGGGCATTGTAAGCTAATCCCAAACAGCCCAGAGAATAAGCTGCCCCCCCTCTGTCGCCGATTTGGCGGTAAATTTCTAAGGATTGTTGCCAAGATTCTATGGCGGCGGGGTATTCACTGCGACCAAATTGGTCGCTACCTTGTTGCTGGAGTTCATCAGCTCGGGCTTTTTGGTTGTCTGTGTCTGACATATGTTTTGGGAATGGGGGATGGGGGGCAAGGGAGCAGGGGAGCAGGGGAGCAGGGGAGCAGGGGAGCAGGGGGGCAGGGGAGCAGGGGAGCAGGGGAGCAGGGGATAATTGATAATTACAATTATTTTGCCACACCTGCCACACCAGGGAGAAAGGAGATGGGGGATAAACCCTAGCTACCAGTCTGCATACGGTTGGCAATCTGCAATTTATTTTTCAGGAGGGTATCGTTGCCGAATCTTTACATGATTGGTGGCGCCAACGGTTCGGGGAAAACTACTGTTTCCCGCCAGTTATTGCCAAATGTATTTAATTGCTTGGAATATGTAAATGCAGATACGATCGCTGCTGGGATTTCCGCTTTTAATCCAGAAGTACAGGGGAGACTCCGTAGGAGCCACAGTACAGTTCTGTAGGGTGGGCAGTGCCTCCTACTGCTACTGGTGATGAAGAGAATTCTCGGTGAGGCACTGCCCACCCTACTATCTCTTAGAAACTATCACATGAATGAACCAGAACCGAGCAAATTATCTACCAGAATTGATGCCGCAGTGAAAGCGGCTGTGGCAGAGGCGAAGCGCTAAGAGCGCACGGCGCGAAGCGCCTACGAGCGACATCGCCGGTTAGGGGAATCTATTGCTATCTGGCAAGATGGCAAAGTGGTGATTTTAACTGCTGACCAAATCCCACCCTTAACCTCAGAAAACAAGGCGGATGGGAGTGAGTGACGGAGATGGGGGGACGGGGAGACGGGGAGACGGGGAGACGGGGGGACGGGGGGACGGGGAGACGGGGAGACGGGGGACCGGGAGATGGGGAGACGGGGGTAGGGGCAGGGTCCCCGTGGCTGCCCCTAGACGATCGGGGGCAACCACTTCTGAATTGCCCCTCCAAAAATATTACGATTGAAATAGGACTGCTATAGAGGGCAACTCTTGGGATTGCCTCATTTTCCTAAACCATTTAGGATCGCTATAGAGGGCAATTCTCTGGTTTGTCTCATTGTTATTTTAATTGACTATAACTGGTTTTCCCACCCGATCGCTATGATGATTTGTTGCTATCGGCTTTAACGGTGGGTGAGCCTAGTTTTAATTAAAGTGAGACGTTATTTAAAGGAATTCAAATTTGGGGGGAGCGGCCACAAGATTTGTCTTGGAAAGATGTAAAAAATCGGGCTTTCACCACTGGGCAACTTCTGGCAGTGCAGGGGGTGTTATTCATGCGAACTCATGGGGCTGTGAATGAGCCGAGTTTGATGGCTTTGCAGGCTTTTTTGGCGGTGCGAGAGGTGGTGAAATATTGGATGAAAGTGCAGGTGGTGGCTTTTCCGCAAGATGGCATATATGGCGGTAAGGAGAATGATTTTTGGCGGGAAAAAGCCGTGGCGATGGGAGGCTTCGCACGCCACGGCTTTTGGTTCTGATGACAATGCTGATGCCTATAAGCTGATGGGGTTGCTGGGTCGATCGGGGATCAACTTGATCGCGAACCCCCTCATCAACATCACCCGCCAAGGACGCATGGACAATTATCCCAACCGGGGCGAGATTACCCCAAAGAACTATGACAGCAGGGACTAAATGTCTCTCTGGGACAAGATTGCATTCAAGACCCCTGGGATAGTTTGGGCAGGGGCAATATGCTCGATGTGGCATTTATGACTGTTCACATTTGCCAGATGACGGGAATGGCTGAAATTGACGCCGGTTATGATATGGTGACGGTGCGGGGAGGCAAAACCCTAGAGGTTGAAGCGGAATATGGTTTAGAAGTGGGGAAACCGGCTTCTTTAATAGTCTGAGATGCTGAAAGTCGCTATGACGGGATCCGCCGCCGCCCCAGGGTTCTTTTTGTGATATCTCGGGGCAAATTGCTTGCCCAAACCGAACCACCGGTAACTAAGTGGCAACCTTGACATAGCCCAAAAAATCCGATGGCAGATAACCCCCTCCAACCCAGACCATATGACTTGGTTTTGGGCGCCCCAGTTGCGCCTGAAGGTGCTGCGGTTTTGGGTGGTTGGGAGGGGGTGGAGTCCCGGTGGGCAAATGGCACGATCGCAGGGCAAATCAAGGCGCTGAAAGAGGCGCAAAAATACGGTTCTCCAGGGCTAAACTTGGCAATCTTGACTCTGCGCAACTCTACTGGGGAATTATTCTGGGTGGCTTACAGCCTGTTGCGGGATAGCCCAGAACCAGCGGCGAAAATTGCCTTGCGTGAATATCGCTGGGATGCTGACCAGGTACGGGCTTATTATAGTGCGGGTTTCCGGGACTTTAGTGGTGCCAATCTTAGCCAAGTTCAGCTCCCCTGGGAAGATTTAAGGCAGATTATCTTCTCTGGTGCAAACCTCCAAAATGCGAATTTGGCGAATGCGCATTTGGCGGGTGCCCATTTGGGCGCTACGAACCTGATGGGTGCTAATCTCAGTCATGCTGACCTTTGTGATGCTGATTTGACTCGGGCTCAGTTGCAAGGGGCGAATCTGAGGGGGGCGAAAATCAACGGGGGGACGAAGCTCGATCGCAAGTGGCGGTTAGTGTGGCAGATATTGAACCCAGAAACCTTAACCCCGGACTTAAAGGAGGCAGACTTGAGCAGTGCTGACCTCAAAAGCGCCAATCTCAAAGATACTAACCTGACTCGGGCTTACCTGAAAAGCGTTAACCTCAGTGGTGCGCTCCTGGTGAATGCGCACCTGAGCAGTGCGCTGTTGGTGGATGCTGACCTGAGCAGTAGTTACCTCAGTGGCGCGGACCTGACGAATGCTCACCTCCGGGGTGCCAACCTCCGGGGTGCTGACCTGAAAAACGCTCGTATGGGGGGTGCCAATCTCCAGGGTGGGGATTTGCGGGGTGCTGACCTGCGATCGGCGGACTTGCGGGGTGCTTGCCTGAAAGATGGCTATCTCCGAGGTGCCAATCTCCGGGGTGCGGACTTGCGTGGTGCGAGTTTGGAAGGTGCGGACTTGCGGAGTGCCAATTTGCGGGGTGCAAATCTGATTGGGGCGAAGATTGGCGGGGCTCCTGACAGCGCTGGCGCTTTGCTAGATGGTAAGTGGTTATTGGTGTGGCAGATAGTCAACCAGCCTACACCGGCTCGGGCTTTAAGAACTGCTGACCTGAGTGGGGCAATGCTCCGCAGTGCCAATCTCAAAGAAGCTGACCTGACGGGGGCAGACTTGAGCGATGCGGACCTGAGCGGTGCTGATCTGCGGGGTGCTTGTCTGCGCTATGCCAATCTCCGGGGGGCGGCGCTGATCGGCGCTCATCTCAGTCATGTTTGTTTGCAAGGGGCGCACTTGAAAGAAGCAAACCTCCGAGTGGCGAATCTACGCTGCGCTCACCTTGAAGGGGCGCACCTGGAAAATGCTAATCTCACTGGTGCGAAACTGCGTGGCGCGAATCTGGAAAGTACCCAATTGATGGACGCCGATTTGGGGAGTGCGAATCTTCGGGAAGTGAACCTGATTAATGCCTGCTTATGGCGGGCGAATCTTCAGGGCGCTCGCCTGGAAGGGGCGGACTTAACTGGTGCTGACCTTTCTGATGCTACTCTCAGCGGTGCTAAACTCAGTACAGCTTTCCTACCTGGTGGCTGAGGTGAAGAAACCGGGTAACTTCGCCGAATTTAGCCGGTTTCTGCGGGTGATGGTGATTTTGCTCTTAGTTCAGCGATATCACCTCTGCCCGTGCCAAAATTGACATAGGTTGGGCGCAACCCAGCCGGTCTGTGGGTGACAAAATTTAACAATTTGATATGCAGGGACAACTACTCAGTGGGCGCTATCGGATTATCGCCCCTTTGGGACGGGGAGGGTTTGGCCAAACTTATTTAGCGTCAGACCTACAGCAGGCGGGGCACCCGCAATGTGTATTGAAAAAATTGCAGCCGGTTTCTCAAGATGTGGGGGCTTTGGAGACGGCTCGACGCTTATTTGAGCGCGAGGCGGATGTGCTTTACAAGTTGGGAAATCACCCGCAAATTCCTAATCTTTATACTCATTTTGAAGATGCAGGTGATTTTTATTTAGTGCAGGAGTTTATCGATGGTAATTGCTTGAGTCAAGAGTTTTCTCATCGCTACTGTACTGAGGAAATTAAGATATTTGAGTGGCTCAAAAATATTTTGCCGGTTTTGGGATATATTCATCAGCAGAATGTGATTCATCGTGATATTAAACCATCCAATTTAATTAGAAGAAAGTCTGATAATAGAATTGTGGTGATTGACTTTGGGGCAGTGAAGGAAATTACCACTCAGATTATCAATCGAGATAGTCACACTACTTTTACAATTGCGATTGGTTCTCCGGGTTATATTGCCAATGAGCAAATGGCGGGGAAACCTCGGTTTTGTAGTGATATCTATTCTTTGGGGATACTTTGTATTCAAGCGCTGACGGGGTTGCATCCGCAGCAATTGCCGGAAGACCCTAGAACTAGCGAAATTATGTGGCGGGATAAGGCGAATGTCAGCCCGGGTTTGGCTGATGTTTTGGATAAAATGGTGCGCTATGATTTCCGGCAGCGGTATCAGTCGGCGGTTGAGGTGTGGCAGGCGTTGCAACATGTCCGCGTTGATGCTAACCGCCCCCCATCATTGGCTACTAGGCTGCCGGAAGGGAAAACTACAAATGTTCCAGTTGTGGGTTTGCCTCATACTCCGGGAGGGGAGAAGTATCGGAAGCTGGAGCAATTTTTGGCTACTAGACAATGGCGGGAGGCCGATCGGGAAACGAATCAACTGATGCTGCATTTGGCGGGACGCCAACATAAAGGTTATTTGCGCTCTGAGGATATTCATCAGTTCCCGGCTGCGGAACTTTGCACTATCAATAATTTATGGGTGGCTTATAGTCAGGGACGTTTTGGCTTTAGTGTGCAACACCGTCTCTGGCAAAATTTGGGGGGGAGTAAAACGGCACAGCAGCAATTATTTTGTGATTTTGGGGCGGCGGTGGGTTGGCGGGCACTTCATCGGTGGAAACCATATGCGGAACTTAATTTTAGTCTTGATGCGCCTCCTGGCCATTTACCAGCTTGTTTTGCCCATGATGAGTTAAAGTTTGGCTGTGCGGGGACGGTGTGGTTTGTGGGTATTCTGTTAGAGCGTTGGTATCAGGGCCAGCTCACTTCGCCGATCGCCCCGCCGCCATTGCCTCCTATTCCGGGTCAAATTCCCACAATAACATCAGATTTGCCGACGGCGACTTTGGTGGAGGTGACGGATACTGATACTGTCGCGGATACGATGGTGAAACCGACGGCAGTCGATCGGCCAACTTTTACCACTGGTTTGGTAACAGACAAACTCAAAACTGCTGTGACTACCGCCGATCGGCTACAAATCATCAAGGGTGATATTACCCAACTGGCGGTAGATGCGATCGTCATTTCTACCACCCCCTCCCTGTTCGGCGGCGTGTTATGTCGCGTCGTCCACCGGACAGCCGGTCCAGAACTGATGCGAGAGGTGCAGCAAATCAAACCTGGTTGTCAACCGGGCCAAGCTGTGATCGCCAAAGGCTATAATCTCCCGACTCGCTGGGTAATGCACGCGATCGTCTCTAGTTGGTTCCGGGGAAAGGAATCCTCTGGGGAAATCTTAGCTAGCTGTTATCGCAATTGCTTTGCTTTAACAGCTCCCTATGGGATTAATACCATTGCTTTTGCCAGTCTGGGCACCGGCGGCTTTGGTTTTCCCCTCCATATCGCCGCTCGCATCGCCGCCACCGAAATTAAGCAGTTTCTCGACAACAATCAATCCTTAGAAAAGGTCATCCAGGTATGCTTCACTGATGATGCCTATGACGCCTACCTCGCTGCCGCATTAGAAATCATCTTTGGTTGCTGATGGCAGCCGATTCTCCTATATTTGTGGCAGAATCGTAACACTAGCCCAATTCCACAGTAACAGATGACTGGTTCTCAACTCGGCGGACGTTACCGCATCATCAAGCAGTTAGGGGAAGGCGGTTTTGGCGCCACCTTTTTAGCAGCAGATTCCCACCTCCCGGGCAATCACAACTGTCTGGTGAAGCAGCTCAAGCCCGCTGCAACCGATCCGGCAACTCTGGATATCGCCAGACGCCTGTTTGACACGGAGGCGAAGGTATTACATGAGCTGGGTTCCCACCCCCAGATCCCACAACTGTTAGCGTATTTTGAGGAAAATCAGCAGTTTTATCTGGTGGAAGAATTCATCCCCGGACGAGAGTTGAGCGAGGAAATGGCGGAGCGGGGACAATGGGGGGAAACTGAGGTAATTTCCCTGGTGGCGGGTTTGCTGGATATTTTAGCATTCGTTCACGGCAAAAATGCGATTCACCGCGATGTTAATCCTCGCAATATCATTCGCCGTCATAGTGATGGCAAGTTGGTGTTAATTGATTTTGGCGCCGTGAAGCAAATCACGACGCAAATGGTGGGGGCTCCTGGTGCGAGTGGTTTTACTGTTTGTATCGGGACTCCGGGTTATATGCCTTGCGAGCAGGCTTTGGGGAAACCGAAGTTTAGCAGTGATATTTATGCGGTGGGGATGATTGCCATTGAGGCGCTCACTGGGGTGCAGTCTCTCCAGTTGCCGAAAGATGGGGAAACTGAGGAGATTATCTGGCGGGACAAGGCTAATGTGAGCCCAGAATTTGGGAATTTTTTGGATAAAATGGTGCGCTATGATTTCCGGGAGCGCTATGCTGCGGCGGCGGAAGCGAAAGCGGCTTTGGAAATGTTGCAACAGGCAACTTTAGCCACAGTGCCCATTATGCAGCCGGTAATTAATCCCCCAGTTAAAGCTACGGGAAAGAAGCCGCTCAAACTTTTGGCTTTACTGTTGGTTCTCCTGGGAAGTGCTGGGGGTGGTGGGGTTTATTTGTTGAATGCGTTTAATTCGGCGAGTGCGAATGAGTTGTACGATCGGGCCCTGACTTTGTACAATTTAAACCGCTATGAAGAGGCTCTCGGTTTTTATGATAAGGCGCTTTCTATTGTCCCAGAATATGCGGAAGTTTGGCAAGGGAAAGGGAAAGTTTTATTGGATTTACAGCGCTATGATGAGGCTTTGGCGGCATACGATCGGGCAATTCAAATTCAGCCCGACTCCCTCGATGCTTGGACCGGTCGAGGTTTCGCCTTAGATGCACTGCAACGCTGGGAAGAAGCTCTAGCAGCTTTTGACCGAGTTATAACCGCAAACCCAGACACCGCGATCGCCTGGGAGGGAAAAGGTAATGTCCTCCTACATTGGCTCCTTTATGAACAAGCCATATCCGCCTATGACCAAGCCCTCAAACTTCAACCAGACTCCGCCACCATGTGGTACAATCGCGGTTGGGCACTGCAAAATTTGCAAGAGTGGAAACAAGCCATTAACTCTTACGACAAATCCCTAGAACTCAAATTCGACAACGCCACAACCTGGTATCATCGCGGCAACTGCCTGATGCAGATAAATAAAAATCAAGAAGCCGTAGCATCCTATGATAAAGTCGTCCGGTTTCAGCCCAAACATCACCCCGCCTGGTTCAGTCGCGGCATTGCCCAGATGAAAATGAACCGCTATGAAGACGCCATTACCTCTTTTCAGCAAGCCACCCAATTAAAACCCAATCACCCCGCATCATGGTATAATTTAGCCTGGTCGCTGCAACAGTTGCGCCGCTACGAGCAAGCCATAGACGCTTACAATACAGTCCTAGAATTGCAGCCGTCCCAGTACCTCGCCTGGTACAACATCGGCAACAGTCTGTATAATCTTCAGCGGTATCAAGAAGCCATTCATGCTTATGATGAGGCAGTTTACTCCCAACAAAACCATGCCGAATCTTGGTACAGTCGCGGTAACGCCTTATTTGCCTTAACCAGATATGCCGAGGCCATTTCCTCCTATGAAAAAGCCATCCGCTACCAGCCAGACTATGACGAAGCGAAAGCGGGCAAAAAACGCGCTGAGAAAAAACAAGCCGAAATTGAAGAACTACTCAGAAAAAAGCAACAACCGCCCCAACCGCCGCCCAAAAAAATGGTAAATGGTGATGGATAAACATTCTTGTTTGCCAATTTCACGCGGTCGGGGCACGGCATCATTAAGATTTGAGTTTGACGAGAAATCTTGATGACGCTGTGCCCCGACAAACCCAGGTTTGCCCCGTCTTATCCTGAGCCTAACGCCTAATTTTGATGGGGTCAAAAAGTCGAGAAAAATGTTGGGGGCAATTGGCTATGATATAATGAGACAATAATCAAACCGGGTAGGTAATATGGTACAAATTCAACCGCCAGATATTCCCACCTTCCCATCTGGAGATTTATGGAGTGATGAGCCCCCGTTGGA
>DVDU01000229.1 GCA_015296065.1 Oscillatoriaceae cyanobacterium M33_DOE_052
ATATCAAATCCGGTTAATTAGCCGTAGTTAGCCGACCGCCTCTGCCCACCAGTAAAAGTTTGTTAGCCCTCGGATAAAGTTGGTGCGTTGCAGCAAGCCCCGACAGCGGTGGGCCGTGACGGCTTCCAATTCGTCCAAATCCGCAAAGCTACGATTGGCGATCGCTTCATTCGTTAACGGCCACAAGCGCTCGGCAGGTTGTAGCTCCGGTGATTTCGGCGGCAGGTAGAACAAATGCACGCCCTTGGGGATGCGGACTTTGTCGCTGGTATGGAACGCCGCTTGATCCACCACCAATAACACGTGCTTTTGGTCTCCCAACTCAAAGTGCTGGGCAAAATCTTCAAGCAATCGGCTAAAGACCTCAGCGGTCAGACATGGAACAATCCACCAGTAGGTCGCGCCCGTCGTGGGCTGGACAAACCCGACTAACCATAACCACTGGTACTTCCAGTTGACCTTGGCAATGGGGGGTTCGCCGATGGGTACCCAGACCATCCGATTGACCGGGTGCAAACCGATTCGATGCTCATCTTCCGCCCACACCTCAACGGTGGCCTTTGGATACTGCTGCCGCAGGGCCGCTACCCGTTGCGCGAGTTTTTTTTCCAGGCTTCTTGCTCCACAGGGTCCGTCGCTTGGTGCTGCGGTCGCGGTCGGCGGCGACGCAATTCCAGCGCCCTCAGATACTCCCACCCGCGTTGCGGATGGATGGGGCGTCCCAAGACATCACTCATCCACTGCGCCACTTTCGGGCCATCCCACAAGTCCCCATCCCCCGGTGGTGTTTGTAACGCTTGCCAGAGTTGGGCTTGTTGCACCTCATTCAACAAGGGTTGCGCCCCCGGATTGTCGTGGCGTTTATCCCCAAGGGCGGTGGGTCCCGTTCGGTTATAGCCCCACACGAGTTCATAAATCCGCCCTCGACTATAACTTGTTAACGCCGCCACCTCCTCCGTGCGTTTCCCTTGGGCTAAGAGCCAGATGATCTGGTAGTGACTGCGCTCAATTCCTGCTTTCGCTTGGCGATAGCGCTGTTCCAATTCCTCCAGGCTTAAGTGAGGGGCAATTTGAATCCGTCGTGGCATTACTTTTTCCAAACCCGCTACTCTTATTATGTACGTTCAAGCGGATTTGATATTATACCCTTAAGCTTTTACACTAAGCAAGTGTTGGTAAATCAATGCAGCAATTCTCGATATGAGAATGATTCTCATAAAAACGTCCGGTTTTAACGTTTATGAATGGCTGAAACCCGCATTCTGCCGTTTATAACATTGAGTGCACAAGTCTTTAGACACTCTGGCTACAGTACAAATGTTTCA
>DVDU01000178.1 GCA_015296065.1 Oscillatoriaceae cyanobacterium M33_DOE_052
AAGCAGGCTATACACTAATCCTTGGGCGTGTTGAACAATGGTTTCCATAACCGTTCAGTTAAATTTTGATTACGCCCTTTCTTTCAGATTTTTCCTTCTTTGGCAACCCCTTGTTGAAACTGGTGCAAGATCTCAGGTACACAATCCAACTACATCTCTCTGGCAATTTTCGGGTTGCCTTATCCCATAACTGCATTACAAGATCTGGATGCGTTAACAGAGATGTATAAGGATCACCAACACTCTGCGGCGATTGACTTATTTCCACCTTACGCCCTAGGTTGGGTAATTGCTTCAAATGCTGGAAAATACCAGCATTAGCAGGATGTTCAAGGTTAACCATTTTGTGTATTCAAAGTTTTTGATGAGTAATGAGGAAAAACTACGGTCTCACCGTTCCGCTTCACCCGCCGCTAACAACCCTTTGGTCTCAATGAAAAGACTCGATATGGTCAGTCGGTGTGCAAGCGGATTGCTAGCCTGGATAGATGATAATCAGGCTTATAAATTGATAACGTAACAGCCTACTCGTGTTGGATGGTCTTCAACAAGTGCCCCAGCTTTAACTTGCCTTAACAACCACAGTATTAAAATATCTCCACCCGCTGCTAGGGTAAAAATTAAGCCGAAGGTCAGGATCGAACCATTACTTGTCAATATTCCAAAAATTGCAGGTAACACACCCAAGATTACCCCAGGCATCGCTGCTCCTAGCTTGTAGGCTCCTATCTCAATCGGCTCTTTACAATGGGTGTAGGGCGTTAGTGTTTTCCAGTCAATCCTATATTTGATTGCACTTGATGGCTTGTTCCCAAAGAACTTCCAAGTCAATCCATGAATCAATTCATGAGCAACAATTCCTGCAAATAGCCCTATCAAGGAAAGAAGAGGCTGACTAAGAAAGTAGCTAATTCCCATGAAAAAGCGATGCCACCCCCACATGAATGTGTAGCATCCCAACAGTATCACTGTGGGAGGCAAAGCAGCAATCAGGGCATAAAGATTAGCCTTGACCATTGAAACTGAAACATCTTTTTTCATACTCAGTTACTTCGTTTAATGTTTGACAGTCAAACTGCTTTGCCCGCGATTAGTCTTGAAACGCTGCCTTATAGATCATTCTGCAATGATTTGATGCTGAGCAATAACAAACAACTTTGCAACGGTGTCCCAAGTTGGAGATTAAGTAAAGTAGGCTAACGACAACATTCACCGGCTGCCAGCAGCCTCTCAATCCTAGCCGATCTCTTTCAACAGTCCGGTGCAATGGAGGGTAGCTGGCTACCATCACACTCGTCTATACTACTGCCGATTATCAATGAGGAACTGATAGCTATCAATCATCCAATTTTGAAAGCTAGACCAACGATCAACCCCAGGAATCCAACTTGCCAGTTTCCACAATTCCCATTCTCCTTTTGGAGTAACAATTTCGGGGCACATGAAAACAATGCAAGCGTCACCCCACCCACTAATTGCTAAGCAATTCTCCATATATTTTCCATTGTATCTATCGCCAGGGCTTCCTTGAGTTTCTAAATGTTCTTCACGAGAAATTTCTTCATTCCCCCATATCTCAATAGATTCTGGATAGCACCAACGTAGCCACTCAGTCTCACCGGTTGACCACAGTTCTCCAGGCATTGTACTCCCCATCGCTGACCAACCATTACTAACTCTTAAGAAGGACTTATATGAAGGAGGCAACTGAGTTCCTAGTCGAGCTTCTGCTGCTGCTATCTCTTCCTCAGTTGCACCAGGATATTTACAGTAACCCTCATCACTTTCAATAAGTAACTGACTAAATTTGTCTAAGAATGATTGCCAACTAAAATCGTTCATTGTGAGAATCATTAGAAGGTATTCAAAAAATTAGTTTCACCAGAAGCGATAGGTGATTCCATCTTCCCTAGAAAGATAGCTAGTTCACCAACTCTTGGTAAATTAACTTAAATCTACTGGTAAGCTAACGGTAGAGTTAAGCGGCGATGCTTGACTTAAAGCATAGTTGACTATTGCTATTCCGCCGTTCCAACGAAATGTTAGATCCCTCAACTTTCAGAAGCAGTTACTCGTGGGCAAAAATACCAAAATCTGTAACAAGACAGACTGGTTGATTAGATGCACCATAACCCCAAAAGGAAGGATAGCCGCCATCTCCCAACCCTGATGAAAAGGCAATGAGATTTGCCTTTGTAGGATTACTAATATCGAGGTCTGACCAGTCCACATCGGGGTATGGCGACGATCCTGGAAAAATGTTACCATCTCGACCTAAAAGCCTTATATAGAAGCACATCCAGGTATGCTACATTTTGTAGTCGTCACTTTCCTTCTCACCATAGGGATATTCTAGTTAGGCTGAGTGGTACTAGCGCCTATGCCGAGTATCGATGACACTGCCTATCCCAAACTGAAGCAAAATCCTACTGATAAAGACCTTCTGACACTCTACACCCCAACTACGGAGGAGCTTGATTTAGCCCGTCGCGTAACCTTAACACCCTCGACTCGTTTATGTTTTCTTGTTCTGCTCAAAACCTTTCAACGATTAGGCTATGGGGTCAAACTAGCCACTGTTTCGGCTCGTATTATTCGTCATATTGTTGTGAATGCTCAATTATCCATTTCTCAAGACGATTTACGTCAATATGATGACTCTGCCACCCGCCGTCGCCATCTTGCAATTATCCGCGACTACCTCCAAATTCAGCCCTTTGAACCAGATGGGCACAATGCCATGAGAGCAGCTTTAGAGATGGCGGTTCTCACCAAATATGACTTAGTAGACCTAATTAATATTGCCCTTGAGGAATTAGTTCGTCAACGATTTGAACTCCCAGGATTTACCGTCTTGCTTCGAGCGGTGCGAACTATACGTAAACAAAAAACGGAGGCGTTGTATCAACAAGTAGAAGATAAGCTCAGCTCAGAGGAGCGCAAGTGCCTGGATGAGTTGTTTTCGGGCACAGCCAAGGATGATGTGACAGCCTGGGAGCAGTTGAAACAAGAACCGGGCAAACCCTTGCTGAGCCGTCTGAAATTGTGGATTGATCGTCTAGAGTGGTTATCAACCCTGCAACTGGCTCACACCGTGTTGGCTGATATTCCCCTAGTCAAAATTCAGCATTTTGCCTCTGAAGCCTTCACGCTCGATAACAGTCGGATGACCGCCTTGGCTGCTGCCAAGCGACACACCCTCATTGCATCTGTGTTGAAACTGCAATATGCCCAAGCACTCGATGATTTAACCGAGATGTTTGTCAAACGTATGCGGCAACTGCATCACAGTGCCAAAGATGCTCTCGCTCAACATCGCATAGAGACCCAACGAGATACCGATGAACTGATTCAAACTCTACGAGATATTGTGATTGCCTATCAAAGCGAAGGGGATGTTCCCAAACGCTTTGCTGCGATTGAACAAGTGATTGGTGATGAGCCAGACAGGTTGCTGAAACAGTGTGAAGCTCACCTCAGTCATGAAGGCAATCATTATTTTCCGTTTCTTCCTTTGTTTTATCGGAGCCATCGAGCCACCTTATTTCGATTAGTCAATGCACTTACGCTCAAATCCAGTGGTTACGATACGGCTCTTGCGGAAGCGATTCGGTTTATCCAAACGAACCAAGGTAAGAGGGGTAAATGGCTATCCATCACTGAAACGGTGACGCAAGAAAATGGTGAACCGACTTCCACCCAACTGGTTGAGATTAAATGGATATCACCTAAATGGTGGACACTCGTGACTGGACAAGAGAACCGGCTCCCAGCCCCTCAACAGGTTCACCGTGTTTACTTTGAGCTGTGCGTATTTTCGTATCTGCTGTTGGAAGTGCAATCGGGAGATATGTATGTTGAAGGCAGCAACGAGTACAGCGACTACTATGCCCAACTGATTTCGTGGGATGACTATAATGCCACAGTTGCCGAATTTGGGTCGATGATCGAATTGCCCACTCAACCGTCTGAATTTGTAGCCCGCCTCAAGCAATGGCTAGGAGAACGGGCTACTCAAACCGATGAGTCATTTCCGGTCAACAGTAAATTGACTTATGATAAAGACCGCTTTATTGTCCATCGCTATACCCGTAAAGAGCCTGGTGATTTAGCACAGTTGGAAGCCCTCTTAGCCCAGCACCTCAGACCTATCCATTTGCTTGATGCGCTCACTGATACTCAGTTATGGCTCAACTGGACCCGCTTCTTCAAGCCCATTTCAGGTCATGAAAGCAAACTGGAGCAACCTGTCGCCCGCTACCTGCTCACAACCTTCTGCTATGGCTGCAATGTTGGCCCTAGCCAAACGGCTCGTTCGCTCGAATCCCTTGACCGACGACAATTCAGTTGGGTGCATCGTCGCCACATTACAGAAGAGGGGTTGCAAGACGCTATTACCCACATCATCAATGCCTACAATCACTTTGCCTTACCCAAGTTTTGGGGTAGTGGCAAACGAGCTTCGGTTGATGGCACTAAGTGGGATATGTATGAACAAAATATGCTGGCGGAATACCATATTCGCTATGGCGGCTATGGGGGCATTGGCTACTACCATGTCTCCGATACGTACATTGCACTGTTCAGCCATTTCATCCCCTGCGGGGTATGGGAAGCAGTCTATATTCTGGATGGCTTACTCAATAATGCATCTGAGATTAAGCCCGATACCATCCACGGGGATACTCAAGCCCAAAGTGCAACTGTCTTTGGCCTAGCCCATCTACTGGGTATTACCCTCATGCCCAGAATCCGTAATTGGCAGGATTTAACCTTCCTCAGACCTTCTAAATCAGCAAAGTACAAGCATATTGATACCCTCTTTTCTGGAGTTGCTAATTGGGCATTGATTGAGGAACATCTGCCTAATATGTTACGGGTTGCAATGTCGGTCAAGGCAGGGAAGATAAAAGCCTCAACGATTCTGCGTAAGCTTGGCACCAACAGCCATAAAAATAAACTATTCCAGGCGTTTCATGAGTTGGGTACGGTGCTTAGAACAGGATTTTTGCTTCAGTATCTCAACGACGAAGAGCTGCGCAAGACGATCCAGGCGGCGACCAACAAAAGTGAATCCTTTAATCGTTTTGCTAAATGGTTAGCCTTTGGCGGAGAAGGCATCATTGCCACCAATAACCGCGATGAACAACGGAAATTCATCAAGTACAACCATCTGGTCGCCAATTGCCTCATCTTCTACAATGTCTTCCAAATCAGTCAGATCCTCAACCAGCTCATCCAGGAAGGGTATTCCTTCAGCACTGAGGCCATTGCTGCCCTCAGTCCTTATGGTACTGAGCATATCAATCGCCTAGGACGATACCAGCTTGATCTGGAACGGAAGCCCCCTGAACTGCTCTTTGACCTGACCATCGTTAGTCTAGAGCAACCGAATGACAACAATTTAGCTGACACGACTGAGCGGCTGACTGAAGGAGTACCGACGGGTAGTAAGGCTTAAAAATAAAGTTGTAGTATGACCTAGAACAATTGCCGTAAAAGGGTTTCAGGCGGAGATAGTAACATTTTTCCAGGATCGTCGCCATACCCC
>DVDU01000212.1 GCA_015296065.1 Oscillatoriaceae cyanobacterium M33_DOE_052
CCTTACAAGTGCAGGTTTTTCATCTTTTGCAGAAAATGTCTGACTTCCCACCCCTATTGCCCTCACCCCCAACCCCTCTCCCAGGGCGGGAGAGGGGAGTCAAGAGGAAGATGGTGGAGAAAATCACGGACTGCATAACGCTCCCCTTTCTCCCTTTTTGGGAGAAAGGGGTCGGGGGATAGAGGGCAATATAAAAAACCTGCACTTGTAAGCTCTCCCGCCCTGGGAGAGGGGGGTTAGGGGGGTGAGGGTGACAGTCTTTGCTTTAACGGGATGCTCCCGACAAAGGACTTTTGACCAATGACCAATGACTATTTTCGATCACCGTTGTTTAAACTTTGTAGCAACAACAAAATAGCTTGTTGTAATTCTGGGGATAACTCTAGGGGGACGGTACCGGAACGCAAGTGTAAATCTCGCTGAGGAAAGGGAATCTCGATGTGACGCTCCCGCAGCACTTCATCAATTCTAAAATACAAATCACTTTTAGTCCAATATTGTTCCTCCGGCATATTACTCCATACCAATAGCTCGAAATCCAGTGAAGAATCGCCAAAACCTTTAAACATAACTCTCGGCGCTGGCACTTTCAACACATGGGGGTGTTCTTTGGCGGTATCGAGGAGGGCGGTTTCTACTGCCTTGATATCGGAACCGTAGGCGACACCTACGGGAATGTGGATGCGGGAGATGGGGTCTTGGTGGCTCCAGTTAATCACCTCCTGCTCTAAAAACCGGGAATTGGGCAAAATAATCGAAATCCGGTCTAGGGTGCGGATGGTGGTGCTGCGGGAACCAATGCGCTCCACGGTTCCGGTATATTCCCCCACTTCTACAAAGTCTCCCACTTGGATGGGGCGCTCGAAGAGGAGAACTAAGCCACTGGCAAAGTTTTTCGCGATATCTTGAAAGCCAAAGGCAATCCCGACGCTGAGCGCGGAGGCGATAATGGTCAGGGAACTGAGGTCAACGCCCCAAATTTGGAGGATGATAATGGTGCCAAGAGCGATCGCGCTGTAATTGGCGATCGTCGCCAGAGCCTCCCGCGCTCCTCGGTTGATTCCCGTGATATGCAAAATCCGATCGCGCAGCAGCTTACTCCCCCTCCCAGCGGCGTTAATCAAACCAAACAGCAACGCAGACAAAATCAGCAGGTCAGAAAGAGAGTAGGGGTCTTGACCGAGGGTAAAAATCGTCCCAGTAAAGATGGCAACAATCAGGTTAGGGATGCGGAAGAGCAACTGCGCGATCGGATAGGCGAGCTGTCGCGACAAGGGGAAGAGGTTCGCAATGTATAAGCCTACCCCCACGCACAAACCCACCCGCACCAACTGCTGCAGCAACTTCAACAACCCATCCAGGAGTGCGATGGGGTCAACCCCATTGGGTTTTGGCAACTTTGCCACCAACTCCCGCAGCCTCGGTTGGTAGCGCTGAAGCAACCGCGTCCAACCCCAATTCACCGCCAACGCCAGCAGCACCACCACCACCGCATAGAGCGAATTCTCAATAATAAACTTCGTGGTGCGCTCTCGGCGCCCATTATTCAGGGCTTTTTCAATTTCTGTGGACCAAGTTTGGGCTACTTTGGTGGGAGTTTCCCCCAAAGAGGTATCCTGCGCCGTCACCGTGAGCAAATACTCATCATTAACCAAAATAATCGGCCCTGCCTTAGATTCCTCCACCTTCACTTGGATTTTGCCTGAAGAATCAGCCGCTTTTACTAATTTGGTTTGAATGCCCTCAGCGCGCATCGCCGCAGTTAGTTCCGGCATTTGACTCACCTCAAACACCAGCCGCCCGTCTAAAATTACTGGTGCTTTGAGCAAGTCCGATCGGAGCAACCAATTGCGGAGAAAATTGCTCGAACCCTTCCCCACTTTCGTGACATTTTCACTGTTTCCCGCACCCTGAACAGCACTGGGAACGGGGGCGGGTGTTTCCGGGGGCGTTGGTGCTTGCGCCATCACCCCCAACAGGGGAGACGGATGCACTCTTACGGCGCCGGGGGGTTGGAAGCCTTCTGGTGAAACCGCTCCCACTGGTGTGCCTGTCCCTACTAGCGTCACTACGAATGCCAGAGTCAATATGACCAGCAACCGCGCCAAACCGATGGATTTTTGGCGCCGAGAACGGCGGTTCGCCCCGACACCCAAACCAACTAAGTCGCGGCGCTGGCTCACTGGCACCGCCGATCGCCCTTTCCATCTAACTAAACAGGGACGGGTTTTTTTATATATGCTCACACCAGGGCTCCCAAATACCGATTGCCTACCTAAACCTTAAGATAATTGGTAATAATTCCAGCCAATGACCTGTCATCCTATATCATCGTTCCCTAACCAGAGCAGACAATTAATAATTGTTAATTGTTAATTGTTAATTGTACCCACTCTACCTCGGCACTAACGGAGATTCAAATGTCCGCTTTAACTCAGGAAGTAAATAATCCATCAGGAACCAAGATGCTCTCCCATCAAATCGTCATCATCGGTGGTGGCGCCGGAGGGATCACCGTCGCCGCTCAGCTTCTGACCAAAAATCCGGGTTTAGACGTGGCGATCGTCGAGCCATCGGACAAACACTATTATCAACCCGCTTGGACATTGGTGGGCGGTGGAGAATACGCCGCCGAAGACACCAGGCGATCGGAAAAAGACTGCATCCCCCTGGGCGCTACCTGGATTCAAGATTATGCCGTCAAATTAGACCCAGATAACAATGCTGTTTTCACCCAGCAAGGCCAGCAAATCCAGTATAAATACTTAATTTTGGCTCCCGGCATTCAAATTGACTGGCATTTGATTAAAGGACTCAAAGAGGCGATCGGGAAAAATGGCGTTTGCAGCAATTACGCCTATGAATACGCCCCTTACACTTGGGAAACCATTAAAAATTTCCCCGGTGGCACCGCCATCTTTACTTTTCCCGCCACTCCCATCAAATGCGGTGGCGCCCCCCAAAAAATCATGTACCTCGCCGATGACGCCTTCCGCAACAATGGCGTGCGCGACAAGTCCAACATCATCTATACCACCGCCGGCCCAGGGATTTTTCCCGTCAAAGAGTATGCCGCATCCTTGCTGCAAGTGATCGCACGCAAAAAAATCGATGTGAAATATAGGTGCAATCTCAAAGAAATCAAAGGCGATACCAAAGAAGCCGTATTCGACCTCACCACCGATGATGGCGTCTCGGAAATCACAATCAAATACGATATGATTCACGTGACGCCTCCCATGAGCGCTCCCGACTTCATCAAGGAAAGTAAGTTAGCCGCCACCACTGGTCCTGCTAAAGGCTGGGTGGATGTGAATAAAAGCACCCTTCAGCACAATGTTTATCCCAATGTGTTCAGCTTGGGTGATGCTTCTTCACTACCCACCTCCAAGACAGCGGCGGCAGTGCGGGCTCAAGCTCCCGTTTTAGTAGCCAATTTGCTCGCGGTTATGACATCAGACAGCCTCAATGGCAGTTACGATGGTTATACCTGCTGCCCTTTAATCACTGGCTACGGCAAACTAATCTTTGCTGAATTTAACTATGAAAACCGCCCCACTCCTACTTTTCCTATTGACCAGACGCAAGAAAGTTATCTAATGTGGTTGGCGAAAAAGTATTTACTGCCCTGGCTATATTGGAATCGGATGCTCAAGGGACACCCGTTTGAAAGAAATTTGCTTAAAGGCAAGAAATAATCACCATATTTGTCATGGGTCATTTGTCACTAGACAAGTGACAATTGATAATTGACAATTGATAATGACTAATTATCAATTGTCAATTATCAATTATCAATTATCAATTCAAAGGACAAATAACCAAAATGTGATTCAAATCACATAATTTTATGACTGGGGTCACGGGTGGGGGCAAGAGCGATCGCCTCCCCACCCGTGTAAAATCACCACCTAGGAGGACGCTCATCACACTGGTTTGTCTCTAGGTAATTTATCTTAAAGATATCAACCCCATCTAGGGAGCAGTAAATTTTCCTCAAAACCCAGTTAATTGGCCAACCACCTGTTTTCATCAACGGTTTTGAATTCATCCTCAATAACTACCTAGTTTTTCCGGTTGATTTAGTCACCAAAGATACCAAAGGATTACCCCAATGTTTTTTATCAACTTCCTCAGACCTCCCGTCCGCCCTCCTCTTAATTCTCCTGTGGCACCAGCCCCGATCGAATTAGCCAGAAAGCCAGTTCCGTCGGATCCAGCCAACTCTCATCGTCAGCAGAAGTTAGTTGCTAAGTGGTTGGTGGATGAACATGGCAAGCTGTATTGTCAATGGAATATTGAAACATAAATTTTACATCTTTTATGCCTAACCGGCTAATAATAATTCCCTGGATATGCCGTCCGTTTTTTCCGCAATCCAGGGAATTATTCTATTTCGCTAATTTAGAAAAATGCCCTAATCAATATGGGCTGGGCAGTTGAGAAAAAATCTGATCTAGTCTTACTCATCTAAAGTAATTGCTGGCCAATTTTTGAGACTTTAATTAAATTAATATGCAATTTATATGTAACAAAACCTGATGAAATTTAAGATTTAATCAGAGGAAATAATCTTTTTGTCAGGTGGCCAATAATTAAGTAAACTTTAAAATGGAAAAAAAGATAAAATGGGTAGCAACTACAGCCAGCCAAATCCTACCCTTGCCGAAAAAGTTCGAGGTTAGGCTCAAATTGGCTGGAAGTGTGGCGGGAGGATGACCTCCGCGAGAGAAATTTTGTCAGGGTCCGCCAAAAATTTACGGATTGTCAGGGAATAAGTGGGTATAAAGCATCTGAGAAACGGGGGACTGGGGGGATCCACGCCCACCTGGTGCTGTGGAGGCAGCCAATTGGCAGTGCTGCCCTCCTCCCGTTTTTGGTTGCCACAGGGCAACCGCACCAGCTTGTAAAGACAATAGGCGCGAATAGCGATGCAGCCTCAGATCAGGGGCAAAAAGGAATTATCGAGATGATTCGGCGATCGTTCTTGGTTCCGACACCAGTCAAATCCCCCAGTGGGATTGACCTACTACTAAGCGGCTACAAGTTTCAGGGTGTATAGCCGCGCCTAGGGGGGAAGAAGATAAGGGAACTCGACAACTCGCATCAGGGAAACTTCAATAAACCAATTTTGGAATCAATTTAATCTCCAATCGGGGAAATTGGAAATGCAATATCAAAATGATCTCTCCTTGAGATTGGGTGCGATTTGGAATCAGGAGAATCGCCAAATCGTAGCAGCTACCGTGGATTTAATTGGGTATGATTCCCAACTGCGTAGTCCCAATCCTCAGACAATCGCCCGGGGGTCTCGGTTCCAATCAAAATCGGGAAATCTAGGTTTTCAGTTACAGTCTGCAGTGATTGCGCTGCGCACCCGCAGCGCCGAAGGGACTGGGGCAGCCTTTTTATCCCAGCGCGGGAGACAAAAGGGTGCCACTTATATTTTCATTGCAGGAGGAGCAGGAGCGTGAATCCACCAAATGTTGCCATACTGTACCCACCTGCTGTAGTTTGTAGCAATCAGGTTAATGATTATGGTTGTAACGAAGCCCTGGCCAACGTCAGCAGTCATAGTTGGAGCCAGTACCAAAGCACTGCTCTGCCCGCAGGAGTTGGCACCGCATCGGGACTGACGGACGTGCATGGTCATTGGGCAGAGGATTTTATCTTGGCACTACAACAGCTCGGCATCGTGCGGGGTTTTCCCGATGGCACTTTCCGCCCAGAAGCTCCTATGACTGAGGCACAGTTAGCATCCCTTCTCATCAAGGCTTTTTCTCATCTTCCCCTGGACGATCGCCGACAGTTACCGGACTATCCCCCACCGCCGCCAGCGGGTGAAAGCCCAGTGGAATTACCTGCCCACTGGGCAACCACGGCGATGCTGGCTGCAGCTCAGATGGGATTTTTTCCGGCGAGCCAACTGGGCAATCCCAACCAACTCATATCACGCCTGGATGTGGTTGTCGCTCTGGTAAAAGGTCTGGATTTGAAAGCGCCACCAATGAGCCAGACCAATGTTGATTTTGAGGATGCTACAGAAATTCCCGATGATGCGAGGGAGAGTTTCGCGGCGGCGATCGCCTCCGGTCTCATCGTGATGAACCCCCAAGAGCAGTTTTTCCATCCTCAGCAAATCGCCACCCGCGCTGATGTGGCCGCTTTTCTATATCAAGCCTTGCTTATCAAAGAGAGACTTGGAGAGTCGGGGAGCCAAGGAGCCAGCGAGCCAGCGAGCCAACGAGCCAACGAGCCAGGGATCTGGGGGAATTCCATCACCCCGTCCACCATCACCCCATCACCCCGTCCAGAACTCACCCAGTCCTCTGGTGGCTCGACCCCAGAACTGGCTCCCCCACAGGGGCGAGTACCTCTGTGGAATGGGCATTCATTTAGTAGCTACAGCAGCCAGGAAGATTCCCAAGGGGTGACAGCGACGGCGACAATAGTGGCCCCATCCCTGGTAGAGCCTGCCCCACAAAACCGGCCATCCCAAGACCCGCCACGGAGAACCCAAGGAGCGGAAACTCTGGCAGTGCGGGTAATTGATGGCTTGGAGAACTTGCGGTTTAAAATGCAGGGGGAGGAAAGCGAAAACCTGGACAATATCCCAGCCCCGCAACTACCCCCCCTGGGAGCGGCGAATATCTACTTGCCAGAGGAAATCCCCGCTTTTGATGGCTACATCTGGCCGACTACTGGCACCTTTACCTCGGGCTACGGCTGGCGTTGGGGACGAATGCACTATGGGATAGATATCGCTGGCCCGATCGGCACCCCGATCATGGCAGCGGCTGCCGGTGTGATTACCTACGCTGATTGGAGCGACGGCTACGGCTATTTAGTGGAAATCCAACACGCTGACGGCAGCTTAACCCGTTACGCTCATAACAGTCGCATTCTCGTCCGAGAAGGAGAGTTGGTGGATCAAGGCCAGCAAATCTCGGAAATGGGGAGTACCGGTCGCAGTACCGGCCCTCACTTACACTTTGAAATCCACCAGCCTGATAGTGGGCCAGTAAATCCCCTCGCTCTTTTACCTGGAGAGCCGCCCAGTTTCGCCAGTGGCGTTTGGGGACAAGGGGGGAGGTAGCATTGGCATGGGGAAGGGTGGGAGTAATCTTGCTTTCCACTCTCCCCAAATGATTGTCGAGGCAACCGCAACCAGAATTGCCCTTGAAATTCAGGGATATCGATTGTCTCATTTTAATTGAAATCACTATACTACAAACCCTCACCCTAAATCCCTCTCCCAGAGAGGGAGAGGGACTTTGAAGATGTCCCAAATTTTTTGATAACCTATAATATTCAATTGGCTTACACACCCAAAACTGGCTGGCTGCCAAATAGTGGGAGGGGGTGATTAATTAAAAGATGCTCTCTCTATGGGCGATACTGGATTCGAACCAGTGACCCCTTCCGTGTGAAGGAAGTGCGCTACCACTGTGCTAATCGCCCGTGCTTAGCTATCATAGCACCCCCTCCCAGGAAAGCGCAACCCCCCAGAGAAAAATTTTTTTCCCAATTTTTTTGCCTATTCCGCTTGGGGAAACTCTTCCCACAAGGAGGTAGTTTGGCGCAAGCTGATAAAGTTGCCCTGCCCTAAAATCAAGTGGTCTAACAATGGCACTTGCAAAAACTGCGCCCCCTTGAGCAGATGGCGTGTCAGCTCCATATCTTCATTGCTGGGGTCTAGGTTCCCGGTAGGGTGGTTGTGAGCGACGATGAGGCGGGTTGCCCCGGACCGCAGCACTTCGCGGAAAATCTCCCGAGGGTGAGCGAGGGTTTCTGTGGCTGTGCCAATGCTAATGGTTTTTGTTGCTACAAGACGATTTTTCACATCGAGCATCACTAAGGCAAACCGCTCCTGTGCTTGCCACATCAGCTCCTGAGATAGAGCGGCGGCGGCGGCTTGGGGACTTTCGATGAGTTGTCGTTCTGGGGGACGGGAATAAAAGGCGCGTTTACCCAGTTCGATCGCCGCGAGGATGGTGGTGGCTTTGGCTGGTCCAATCCCGTGAATGGCGGTGAGTTCTTGCGGCGTGATATCCCGCAAAACTTCCAGGGGTTCTCGTTGGTATTCGCTGAGTTTCTGTAAAATGTATTGTCCCAAACCCACCGCCGACAGCTTGCCTTTTCCCTGTCCCGTCCCCAGGAGGATGGCAATTAGTTCGGCGGTGGCGAGACTCTTGGGTCCGTAAGCGAGCAATCGCTCCCGGGGTCTTTCACTGAGGGGTAAATCGGCTATTCTGACGCTGTAGGTCATGGCACCCTGAATGTCGATCGCTTTAAGGGATAATTTTGCCATGATTTCACCCGAAAATCAGCATGGGATTACACCCCCCAACCCACTGAGAAGTTTTACGCTTCATCTTTGATAGTGGTTTTGCGCTCTAGTATTTCTTTGAGGATGAGGGTAATTACCCCCAGACAACCCAAAAGAACGGCGGCGGAAAAGGCGGCTTGAGTTTGATATTGCTTGTAGGCTTCTTCTACATATAGGGGTAGGGTTTGGGTTTTGCCGATGATGTTGCCTGATACTACGGCGACGGCGCCAAATTCTCCCATCGATCGGGCATTGGTTAAGATTAACCCGTAGAGCAAACCCCAGCGAATATTCGGTAAGGTAACGCGCCAGAAGATTTGCCAGTCTTTGGCGCCAAGAGTTTTGGCGGCTTCTTCTTGTTCGGGGCCGGTTTCTTCTAATACGGGAATCACGGAACGCGCTACAAAAGGCAGGGTGACAAAGGCGGTGGCAATTATCATTCCCGGTAGGGCAAAGATGATTTTCATGTTCGTGAATTCCATCAGCGGACCGAGGATGCCTATGCGACCATAGAGCAAGACTAACATCAATCCTGCCACTACGGGAGAAATGGAGAAGGGGAGGTCAATGATGCTAATAATGAAGGCGCGCCCAGGGATTTTATGGCGAGCGATCGCCCACGCCGCGCACAAGCCAAACACTGCATTTACCGGCACCACAATCAAGGCAATAATCAGCGTCAGTTGGATAGCATGCAAAAACTCTGGTTTCGCGAAATTACCAAAAAACGGCGCCAGTCCATATTTAAACGCTTGGTAAAATACGTTAATCGCTGGAATAAATAAAATCAGGGCTAGATAGGCGATCACCAGCCCAATCAAAATTTCCTGAACTCCTGTTTTCTTACTTCTCTGCATACCGCCGCTCCCATGCTTGAATTAAATTAATTCCCACCAAAATTACCAAAGACACCAATAACAACACTGTCCCAATTACCGTGGCACCATAGGCATCATATTGTTCCAAGCGCTGAAACACCAATACCGGGGCGCTCAAATCTTTAAACGGAATATTAGATGCTACAATCACCACTGAACCATACTCCCCGACGGCACGGGAAAATCCCAAGGCGATACCCGTGATAATCGCCGGTAGTAAAGGGGGCAAAATTACCCGAATAAATGTTTGAGATTTGGTAGCTCCCAAGCATAATGCTGCCTCTTCTAGTTCTGGCTCTATTTCCCGCAATACTGGCTGCAAAGTCCGCACCACAAATGGCAGGGAAATAAATAGCATTGCCACGGCTACACCCAAGCGGGTAAAAGCAACTTTAATGCCGAAAGGTGCCAGTAAAGAACCAATCCAGCCGTTTTCGCTGTAAACCGTGGCGATCGTCAAACCCGCTACGGCTGTGGGGATAGCAAAAGGGATATCAATGGCAGCATCAATGATCCGTTTCATAGGAAACTCGTACCGCACCAAAACCCAGGCGATGATGGTGCCAAATACGCCATTAATCAACGCCGTAATCAACGCTGTAACAAATGTCACATCATAAGCAGACATAGCCACGGAGCTAGTGGCGATTTTCCAGAATTGCACTGGACTGCCACTGGTAGCTTTTAAAAACATCGCCAACATTGGCAAAAACAGCATCAACGCCAGATACACCAAAGTGATGCGCCAGGGCCAGGAAGCTCCCGCGATGGCCTCCCAGATAGATTTCCATTGCAATTTCAACTTTCTAGCAGAGGCAACTGCCATATCCAATCTACTCCAGATGAATTAGGATAATTTTAGCACAAAAGATGTCGCCCAAATATGCTATTTTAGTGATTTTATAACATAAAACTAATTTTGATTTGTAATTTATATATTGATTGTTTGACCAATTTATTTTAATCATGGTTGAAAGAGTTTGGGTTGGGAATTTTTCCAGTTTTTAGCATTCACATCAAATCCCTTCCCCAAGATTACGCAAATTATCTGAATTTCTGACATCTGTCATGGGAATTTGAATAAAAAATTCCGTTCCCTGGCCTGGATTAGATTCGCACCACAACAAACCTCGGTGCTGATCTACCACGATTTGATAGCTTATTGCCAAACCTAATCCCGTACCTTTACCTACAGATTTAGTCGTGAAAAATGGATCAAATATCTGGCTTTTTACCTCACTATTGATTCCCACTCCATTATCGGCAATTCGCACAATTAGTTTATTGTTATCAGCCAAAATCCTAATTTTAATCCACTTAGTATGAATGCTATTTTTCACCATATTTATGGTGAAAAATAGCATTCATGTCGTCCATAGCCTCTATAGCATCTATAGCATTGTCGAGTAAATTCATAAAAACTTGATTTAATGCTCCTGGATAACACAAAACTTCTGGTAAGCAACCGTAATGTTTTTCCACAGTAATCCCGGCCTGCTTGATCTTGCTTTCCAAAATCACTAATGTACTATCTATTCCTTCGTGAATTTTTGCCATTTTTCTTTGGCTTTCATCAAGCCGAGAAAAGTTGCGCATAGAATTTACGATTTGGATGATTCGGTCGCTGCCTGATTTCATAGAAACAGTAATTTTTTGCAAATCTTTTTGCAAAAAATTAACATCTATAGATTCTGTGTATTCAAGAATTTGGGGATGAGTTGAGGGGGAGCAATCAGAATACATTTTTACCAGGGTCAACAATTCTTGGACATATTTATCTACATGATAAATATTGGCATAAATAAAATTAATCGGATTGTTGATTTCGTGAGCAACTCCAGCCACCAATTTTCCCAAGCTGGACATTTTTTCTGTGTGAATTAGTTGCGCTTGAGTTTGCTGTAATTTGTCCAATGCTTCTTGGAGTTCTTGGGATTGATGATTGCTGATGGCTACGGCTTTTTCCACTTGCTTGGTGTACCGGAGTAGGACGAGCAAGTAAGCGATCGTGATGTGAGTCAGAATCATGCCTAAAACTAATGCTCCTATGGGGCGCCACCGTTTTTGTTGCTGATCATAATCTGGGTTTAAGAGCAGCCGCAATAACCAGCGGCGATTTTCTACTTGGAGAATGCGAGTGCAACCGCTACCATCGGGACAATCAGTTCTGGAGAAGCTCTGAAAAGTTTCGCTGGAACCAGGAGCAGTGACTATTTGTTTGCTGTTCCCCTGATAAATAGCTAACAGTTTTTCTCCTACTGGTGCCATTGCATCTTCAAGATACACATCAATGCCTGGAGAAATTTTAGCATATTGCACGGCAGTTCTCAGTATTTCGTCCCCCCGCAACATAATAGCGGCAAAACCGGGGGTCGAATTTTCCCGATGGGCTTTACCTAAATTTTCCATGACTTCTAAATCTGGGTTAATGCCGGGATTAAAAATAGGCATAAATAGGAATATTGTGGATGAGAGCATCCCTGTTTCCAGGCTCCGCACGGGAGGTGTGGCAATAATTTCTCCGGTAGCAGCGGCTCTGTTCAAAGTAGCTTTGTATAGCGGTTGAGACGCAAAATCAAAACCCAGGGGAATAGATGCGCTCCTGTAAGCAATAGAGTAACAATTAGGAAAGTATAAAGGTCTTGGTAATGCTGGGACAGTAATGCCTGGAGAAATTTTTTCTATAATTTCAAATTTGCGGTTAATTTCGGCGCTAACGGTTTCCTCAAAAACTAGCCGATCTTCCTCCAGAACCGGCTGCACCAAAGCTACTGCCTCAATGCTGGTATGCCGGTACAGAGCCTTCCGAATAAACTGTTGTAAATGGGGGTGGGGTTGGGTAATTTCATTATATGTTCCAAAAAATGCCTCCATTGCCCTAAGCATTTCCAAATTACGGTTAATTTCTGTATTAATTGCTGTGGCTAGATTATTTAATTGCACTTGTCGTTCTGCTTGCCTTGATTTTTCCTCCCATTCTTCTAAAACTAAGCTGGCAAAAACCGACAAGCTCACCCCGACGATAAAGGCAAATATTACTACCAAACCATGCCAGTATTTTTTGAACATTTTTGCCTTCCGTTTCTATAAAATCTAATTTTTGCCGAGCCGGAGACTTAATAGATACCGCCTCCGGCTGCCAAGGAAAATATCTGGGCATATTACCAGGTTTCCGCATCCACATCGGTTGATTTATGCCAGACTTTTACATTTAGCTCATCCAAATATATCAAGCCGCTTTCGATTTGCCTTTTTGTGCCCATAATTTCTAAATCAAACCAGCCGTCTTCCCGAATTCCTGATGAAAGTAACGCGGCTTTGAAATTAACTGTCAACCCGTGGCGGGAAATCAGGTGGGATATGACCGGTTCTTCGGTTAAATTTTTGGGAATCTGAATGCGGATGCGCAGTTGCGTGGGGCGTTTATCCTCTTCATTCCCTGCCAGTTCTACTGGTTTTGTAGGTTTGATGGGTTCGCCGTAATATCCGCTGCTGACTACAGATACCATAGTCCTTCTCCTTTTCTTTAATAAATTGTTGAGATTTGGCTGGCTGCCATAAGTTTCCACTAGCAACCAAGCTGGCCAAAATAAGGTAATTGCCAATCTGGCTAAGCTAATTTTTTTGGTTGATAGTTCTGCCTGTTGATAAATTTTGTTGATATGTTTCACAAAGGCTACAGAACATAGCCATCCCGAATAGCTATAACTGATTGCTAGATAGCCAATGATTATCTCGCTCACCGTGAATGACTCCTACAGATAACATTATTTGCTGATGCCTGCATGAATTTTATCGAATATAGCACCGGGAGCAAAAAATTTGGTTTGCACCACATCCCAGCCACCCAAATCGGCAACGGTAAACAAGTTATTGGGCTGGGGATATTGGCTGGCAAATTCTGGCGCGACATCCGGGTTTACGGGGCGAAAACCGAGTTTAGCGAAGGCTCGCTGAGCTTCCGGGGTAAATAGATAGTTAACGAAGGCTTCGGCTACTTCTCGGGTGCCGTGTTTGTCCACATTTTTGTCAATTACGGCTACGGCATTTTCTATGGAGATGTTGACTTGAGGGATGATATAGGGGACTTTTTGGCCGTTGAGTCCGGCTAAGATAATTTCATTTTCATAGTTGATCAGGACATCGCCTTGCTGCGCTTGGAAAAAAGTATCGGTGGCGGTTCTGGCGTCGGGGGGAAGAACGGGGGCGTTTTGGAAAACTTTGCTGATGTACTGTACGGCGTCAACTTCGCTCCCTCCTGTTTGGGCGATCGCTCCCCATAAGGCTAAGAAATTCCAACGAGCGCCACCGGAGGTTTTGGGGTCGGGGGTAATTACTTGCACGTCATCTTTTGCCAAGTCGGGCCAGTTTTTGATGTTTTTGGGATTGCCTTCCCGGGGAACTAAACCGACGACGGAACGGGTGACAATACCGTTATTGGGTACTTCTTTTTCCCATCCAGGGGCGATGAGTCCGGCTTTTTCGATTTGCTGGATGTCGATCGCCAATGCTAAAGCCACTACATCCGCATCCAAACCATCGATGACAGTGCGAGTTTGCCCCCAAGATGGTCCATAGGTTTGGTTAATTATCAGTTCTTGGTTGTGTTCCTGCTGCCACTGGGCAACGAACTGGGGAATAATTTCTTGATAGGCGGCTTTCGTCACCATATAGGACACCAGGGTGAGTTCGGCTTTATTGCCCTTGGTAATTGCGCCAGTGCAGGCGCTCATAGTGAGAGCTAAACACAATCCTATTCCCAGAACAGATAACCATTTTTTCAGCACTGACCCAATATCCTTCATATCTATTCTTACCGGTGGCAATGGGGATGATTCACCCCCAAACCCATTCCCTAGGGGATATTTGTTGGGGGTGAGGCTTCAGGCAATTATAGAGCCTATTTACTCACATTTTGCAGGATTTGGTCAAATATGGCTCCATCGTCAAAGAATTTTTTCTGTACTTCGTCCCACCCGCCAAAATCCGCTACGGTAGATAGGGTTTTGATGGGCGGATATTCTTTGGCAAATTCTGTAGCCACTGCCGCATCTATAGGGCGAAAACCGACCTTCGCAAATTCTCGCTGAGCTTCGGGGGTAAACAGAAATTTGACAAAGGCTTCGGCTACTTCCCTGGTGCCATGTTTATCCACATTAGCATCTACTACCGCCACGGGGCTATCAATGGAAATGTTGACATCGGGGATGGTGTATGGTAGGGGTTGCCCTTTCAGTTTTGCCAGGAGAACTTCGTTTTCATAGTTGATTAATACGTCTCCTTGACCTTGTTTGAAGAAGACATCGGTAGCTTCCCGAGCGTCTCTGGGCAAAATGGGGGTATTTTTAATCACTTTGGTGCTGAATTCTAGGGCTTTGGCTTCGTCGCCACCGGTTTTGGTGACGGCTCCCCACAGAGCCAAGAAGTTCCACCGAGCGCCACCGGAAGTTTTGGGGTTGGCGGTGATCACTTGCACGCCGTCTTTGGCGAGGTCTTCCCAGTTTTTGATGTTTTTGGGGTTGCCGTCGCGGGTGACTAAGGCGGCTACGGATTTATGGACGATCGCGCCATTGGGTGCCTCTTGTTCCCACCCTGGTTGAATCAGTTTTGCTGCCTCGATTTTTTTCGTATCCATCGCTAAGGCTAAGGCGACGATATCGGCTTCTAAACCGTCAATCACTGCCCGGGTTTGGGAACCAGAACCGCCATAACTTTGGTTAAAGGTGACGGTTTGGTTATGTTCTGTCTGCCACTTGGCGGCGAATTGAGGAATGATTTTTTCATACGCGGATTGGGTGACGGCGTAGGAAACCAGGGTTAATTCCACGCTGCTTTTTTGGGCAGGATTTTGGGGGGTGTTGCTGCTATTTTGGGCAGGATTTTGAGTAGCGTTGTTGGTGCAAGCGGCGATCGCTAAACTGAAACCTACCCCCACCAAAAACAGCCCCACGCCTCGCCACTGGGGGTTCACTCTGCCTTTTCGCCCGCCCCTTGATCCTCCCAGAAGGAGTTGGGGCAATCTGAGCTTTATCCAACTATTTACGAATGCGATGATGCGCTTGATCATAGGTCCTCTGATTAATATACGGTTTTTCGGTCGAAATACCGTAGTTAATGGCCATGAAAAGAGATGATACAGAGAAAACCGCAAAAACACAAGTCTTTTTAGGGATTTATTTGGCGCGGTTTCTCCGCCGGGAACTATCTGGATACGACAGGAAAAGATTTTGCCTCTCTCGGCTGCACATAAACCTGCTGCTGTGGCTGGAGCTGTAGTTGGTCGAATCGTTCCCGGCTGAGGTGAACGGTGAGGGTTTGCTGGTCAGGGAGCAGCAATTCGGCTTGCACCTGCCAACCGAGATTGACAATGCGGCTGACTTTCGCGGGGGTGCCACTGCCGTCGGTGGCGGTGCCGATCGCCAGGTCGTGAGGACGCAGGAAGATTTCGGGATGGGGGGAGTCGATGCCGTTTTCTTGGAACAGGGGAGAAGTGCTGGGAACCACGTTCACCGGGCCGATGAAACTCATCACGAAGGGGGTGGCGGGGCGATCGTATATTTCGCTCGGAGTCCCCACCTGTTCGATGCGACCTTTATTTGTCACCACAATTTCATCGGCGACTTCCATCGCCTCCTCCTGGTCGTGGGTGACAAATACGGTGGTCACATGGACTTCATCGTGCAGGCGGCGTAACCAGGCGCGTAAATCTTTGCGCACTTTGGCATCCAAGGCACCAAATGGCTCATCGAGGAGCAATACTTCCGGCTGTACCGCCAGGGACCGCGCCAGAGCCACACGCTGCCGCTGTCCCCCAGAGAGCTGGTTGGGGTAGCGATCGCCAAAACCCTGGAGCTGAATCAAACTCAGTAGTTCCTCCACCCGCTCTCTTACCTGGGGTTTCGGCACCTTGCGAATTTCCAACCCAAACGCGATATTTTCGCGTACCGTCATATGCTTAAACAGCGCATAGTGCTGAAACACAAACCCGATATTCCGCTCTTGCACCTTCTGGCTCGTGGCATTCTTGCCCATAATCCAGATTTCCCCAGAATCCGGCGTTTCCAAACCCGCAATCAGCCGCAGCAGAGTGGATTTTCCCGAACCGGAAGGCCCAAGCAGCGCCACCAAGGTGCCGTTTTTGATTTCCAGACTTACCCGGTCAACCGCTTGAAAGCTGCCAAATCTCTTGGATACGTTCTCAACTAAAATGCCCACAACCGCAAACCTCTATTCCCAATAATTTTCACCACCATTCTAGCTGCACCTTGACTTCCCTAGTCATTTGCCAATCTATTTTAGCACTTGTCTGGCGGCATTTTTGCTGCTGATTTCTATATTTTTGTTAAAGAATACTGATTTATGATGATTTCTTTTTTGGCAAATTCATTAATTAATAACCTAAATTTATCAAAATCATAACTAGAATTTATTTTTATGCAAAACTGCGATTTAATCAAGGGAATTTATCAAAACGGCTGTGCCCTGGGTGTCTCAAGTGGTGAATTAAACCAGTTGAGACACCCAGGGGAGGTGAGAAAGATTAAACAATTATCCCCCTATGAATAGCGCCATTGACAGAATGAAGGCACAGCAAAACCCTCATCCTGTAGGGATAAGTAAAGTTTGATAAAATCATCATTCGGGAGCAATCCACCTGGATCTACCGAAAGATTAGGCTTGATTCTCTGCACCAGATACAACTCTTCCCTTGCCCCACCAGCGCGCACGGTGCGGCGTTCAAAATCAAAAAACTCCTCTAAAGACTTCAACGCCGTACTCGATACATTGATTTTCCCCGGTACTCCCCACACCTGCATATGAGCAGCCGCATTTGCAGCCTCTCCCCACACATCATAAGCAAACTTCCCCTGGGCAATCACTCCCGCTAGGAGCGGACCAGCATTAATACAGATACGCACATCCCAGTAGGGCAATTCATTTTTCATCTTGTAGGCTTTGCGCAAATACATAAAAATTTGCATTTCCAAAGCCGCTAATACCGCGTCTATGGCGTGAGTGCGATTGGGAGTGGGGATGCCGCCGAGGCACACGTATGTATCGCTGAAACTCCGCAGCTTCTCTAGATTGTACTTTTCTATGACTTTATCGAAGTAAGCAAAGCAGTATTCCAGCTCATATACCAGCTCTTCTGGGGAGAGATGGGCGGCGGTTTTGGCAAAATTACTGTGAAAGTCAATCAGCAGCAGGGACGCCGATTCATAGAATACCGGCTTCACCCGACCATGTTGCTTTAATTCTGCGGCGACATCTGCAGGGAGGACGCTGGTGAGTAGGTGATCAAATCTTTGCTGTTCCTGGTGGAGCGATCGCGCTAAATGGTCCAACTGCGCCACATATTCCACCCGAGCGATCGCCGCCGCCAAATACCGCCCCACCAGAGAACACAGCCGCAAATCTTCCGGCTGATAAGGGCGATCGTGGCGGGCAAAATTAATCGTCGCCACAGCCTTTCCCGAAACCGTCAGAGGCACCACCACCCCCCAAAACCCCTCCTCCTCTACCACCTGCAAGGTTCCCCACTGCATCCCCGTGGCTACCGCACCTTTGAGCCGCTGTTCCACTGCCTCTGGCAACGGCAGACCGATGAGGTCCTCCCACCGCTCCTCACCCAGACAGGATAAATGCAAACTCAGGTGTGCCAACTCCACCACCGATGTGGCCTCTTGGCGCAACAGATCTAAAATCTCCGTCAAATCGCCACAGGTATCCACCGCCGCTGCCAGGGCATCCACCGCCGCCATTCCAGCCAACAGCTTATCGATTCCATCTCGTAGATGCGCGAGACTCATGTCCTGACTTGAGGGAAAATCAGAATTCATCGGTTTATCCATTGCCCCTAGGGAGCTACCCCCAATAGCTTTTATACCCTCCCTGCCACCATTATCCCCAATGGCACCCCCCACACACCATATCTGCAACACTCATACCACTTCTCATCCCCCCTTGTCTATATGGGCAATTCAGGAATTACCCTTAAATACAGGGCAATTCACGAATGGTCCCGATTTTGGCCAAAAATTTTCTTCTGTGGGGTTGCGCTGCCCCATCCATATCTGTTATAATAAGTCTCGCTGCTGGTGTAACTCAGTTGGTAGAGTAGCTGATTTGTAATCAGCCTGTCGCAGGTTCAAATCCTGTCACCAGCTTTTAAATCAAGAAACCGGGTTGCTGCGGAAAGGAAAGAAACCGGGTTTCTGCGATAATTTATCTATCCTGACCTAGGTTGACTACAGAAACCCGGTTTCTGGTCTCCCGGTCTCCTTCACTGGCTTGATATTGCTTACAGGAATGCTAGAATCACACTAGAATTCACAAGGCGAAAAAGTCTATGTGTGCAGAAACGGCTGGCACCCTGGAATTCAAGATTTCCGCACCTGCTCCTAAATCCAAAGGAAAATCTGTGGCTGACAACCAGAGTCGGGCAGTGGAGCGGATTGTGCAGTGGATGCAGGTTTTTTTAGATAGCCTAGAACCAGAAGACTTCGATCGGGTGGCCAGCCAGTTAGAAGCCGCAACCCAAAACCCAAGTCCTGATGACCCCCAGGGGGCACTGGCGATGTCTGTTTCCGGTCGTGAGTTCAGCACTGAGGAACGCTTGGGGCTAGAATTTAGAGCCTTGATGCAGTATTTTGAATGGCGGCGCCAGCTCTTGGAAAGTTCTTTAAGTGCGGCGCAAGTGGCGCAACTGCTAGGCACCAGTCGTCAGACGCCGCACGATCGCCTAAAAAATGGCACATTAATCGCCATTCTGAATAAAGGTGTCTGGCGATTTCCCATCTGGCAGTTCGATCCAGAAGGTCCAGATGGGGTAATTCCGGGTTTGTCGGAGGTGCTAGCCGCCTTAGAGGTGCCGCTGCTATCCAAACTCAGTTGGTTAGTACGTCCAAACCCCTTTCTCAATGGGTTAAAACCCATAGAAGCGCTCAAGCAGGGACAGAAAGAGCGCGTCATTGTGGAAGCCAGAGGCGTGGGAGCCAAATAAGTGGTACTCATCGACCCGCCACCCCCGTCACGGCAGCCGGAGCCGCTGTTTTACACTTTCTCTGCTGGCAACATAAAAATTGGTGCAGCAAGTCAAATAGGGGGGGCAATGCCCACCCTACTAATATTTTTAGGCACTAAAAATCAACTAACATAGGAGCGCGGGGGAAGGGAATTACATCACGAATATTGCCCATACCGCTCATAAATTGGACGGCACGCTCGAAACCGAGACCGAAACCGGCGTGAGGCACGCTCCCATAACGCCGCAGGTCTAAATACCACCAGTAATTATTGATATCAAGTCCTTGGGCTTTGATGCGCGATTCTAATACATCTAACCGCTCTTCCCGCTGGGAACCACCGATGATTTCGCCGATTTTCGGGGCCAGTACATCCATTGCGGCGACGGTTTTGCCGTCGTCATTCAGGCGCATATAGAAGGCTTTGATACCTACGGGATAGTTGGTGACGATGACGGGTTTTTTAAATACCTCTTCTGTGATATAGCGCTCGTGTTCTGATTGTAAATCGAGCCCCCATTCTACGGGATAATCGAATTTTTTATCAGCTTTTTCCAGGATGTTAATGGCTTCGGTGTAAGTTATCCGCTCAAATTGGTTATTGATGATGTTGTCGGCGGTGGCGAGAACGGTGTTATCGATGCGCTGGTTGAAAAATTCCATATCTTCGGGGCAGGTTTCCACTACAAATTTGAAGATATGTTTTAAGAAGGCTTCGGCGAGGTCCATGTCCCCTTGCAGGTCGCAAAAGGCCATTTCTGGTTCTACCATCCAGAATTCGGCGAGATGGCGGGAGGTGTTGGAGTTTTCGGCGCGGAAGGTGGGACCGAAGGTATAAACGTTGCTGAAGGCGAGGGCCATGATTTCCGCTTCTAACTGACCGCTGACGGTGAGGTAGGCGGGTTTACCAAAGAAGTCTTTGGTGTAGTCGATGTCTTGGGTGGGGGTGCGGGGGATGTCTTTGAGGTTGAGGGTGGTGATGGCGAACATTTCCCCAGCACCTTCGCAGTCGCTGGCGGTGATGATGGGGGTGTGAACCCAGAGGAAACCGCGTTCTTGAAAAAATTGGTGAATGGCGGTGGCGCAGGCGTTGCGGATGCGGAAGACGGCGCCGAGGGTGTTGGTGCGCGATCGCAAATGGGCAATATCCCGCAAAAACTCAAACGAGTGGCGCTTCTTTTGCAGGGGATAAGTTTCTGGGTCCGCGTCCCCGTAAACCGTCAGGGTGGCGGCTTTCAGCTCGATGCGCTGTCCTTTCGCGGGAGATTCTACCAGCACTCCGGTCACAGCTACAGAGGCGCCCGTGTTCAATTGTTTGACAATCGTGCTATAATCCGGCAACTCTGGGTTAAGCACCACTTGGAGGTTAGCCAAGGACGAGCCGTCGTTGACTTCCACAAAGGTAAATTCCTTTAATTCCCGCTTTGTTCGCACCCATCCCCGAATTTCTAGGGTTTCCCCTGGGTTGCCACTGCGCAAAATCTCTGCAATTCTTTTGTTCATTTTGTCCGATAAAATTTTTGGTGAGTTATTCCACCTCAATTTTAGGGGCGAAGTATCGCGGACAAAATCTCTGCATATGGGACTAGCTACCGGCGCAAGATTTGAGCAGCCAGCCCAAAATGACGCCGAGACCGCCGAGGCGGACGGCTTGCCAGAACACATCGCCGAGGAGCTGATGGCGGACTGCTTGCCAAAACAAAACCATCAGGTGACGATCGGTGAGGAGCTGGCTTTCTAGGGCCACTTGGATTTCTGCCAGGTCTTTTTTGATGCTTTCTAGTTCGGCTCCCTGTTGGGTCTGGCTGAGTGAGGCTTGGAGTTGTTCTTGGCGTTGCAGGTCTGTTTGAATTTGGGCGTAGCGCTGTTTCAGGGATTGGAGATTGCCTTCTACTTCTTGCAGGGCAAGTTCAAACTCTGATGCAGGGGGATCGCCGGGGGTTGGGGAAGATGTCATCCAGTCAGTGGCAAAATAATTGTATTTAGGTTATAAATGAAAAAATCTATTTATGGAGATGCTCTATGGCGGAGATTACCGCAACACCGGTGAAAGTGGGGACTGGTTTGCCAGGACCAAATTCAAGCCAATTGCAGGAAATTGGCACCCTGGAATTAGCCCGCGCCTTGGCGGAGCGGCTGGCGATCGCGGAAACAGATTGGCATCGGTTAAAGTCTAACCGCAAGGCTCGCGCCCTTGAGCAAGCAGCAGCAGCCTTGGTGTTTCTCCTCAAGGATAACCAAGAAGAAGCCCTGCCGCGACTGGAGCAAGCGCAAAGCTGGCTGGACGGCTCGATTTCCGCACCCCCATGCCCTACCCACGGTCACAACCGCGATCGGAAAGCGTCCCAGGAAAATCACTAGATGAATTGGCCACTAGGAGATTGTCTGTCACCTCACTTCAGGCGTAGCACCTAGTTAGGAGACTGTCAGTTGGGATCGTCAATTTAACCCACAATTTAGCGGACTAAAGGCAAACGATGATTATTCATCAACTTGCAAAGGCGTAGCTCTCGTCCTCGTTTATTCCAATGCACCTCATCGAATACTTGCTTGATAATAAACAACCCCCGGCCACATTCTCCTTCTTCGTGGGGTACATCGGCGCAGGGGTCGTCACTACAGGTATGGGGGCAGGTAAAGCCGTTGCCCTGGTCGCAGATGATCCACCAGTATCGGTCTCGTTTGACGGAGAAGCGAACCATCACGGTTTTACCCGGGTCTAACTGATTTCCATGTTTGGCAGCATTGACTAAAGCTTCTTGAAGTCCGAGTCTGACTTCTGCCTGCCATTGGGGGGGGATTTCTGCTAAGAGCAGATCCAAAATCGGGCAGAGATAGAGCGTGGAAGCAAAACTAATCGTGTTCCACTTACGCCCTACTGGACGATGTGAGATAGCAATCACTGAAAAAACCCCACAGTTGTTAGTTTGATAGACTTAAGTTTGTTTAGCCATGATGGTGATAACCACGGCTGGTGGTCAGGCTGCACCCAAACTAGAGCCACTCGAACACTCGCATAACAAGCGCCTGCATTTAACGCGCCAGGAAATGCGAGAAGACGGATAATGCAGATCCAGACAGGAATCCTGCCTCTACTCCAAAGTCCCGGAGTTGGGGGGATGCTGCCGGAAACGCAGCTCAAGAAAGTTGGAAAGGTTCAACACAATTGGGGTGGCTGCACTTACGGTTGGTCAACCCCTTTGGCGCCTGCTGGGACGCCCGCCGCTTTCAGCCAGCATTGCTTGCAGCCATTTGTGGCTTTAAAGCAGGTCACGGTACTGTCAATAGCCAAATTACCCAGAGCATGGTTGTGACCTGAATCACTACTTACCTTTCTTTTATTGTATCTAAATTCGTTCAAAAGTCTAGAGGGGTGTTTTTGAATCGGAAAAAATACCTAATTAATGCAGAAATGCCGCTCCACAAAAGGCTGACAGCTCGGCACAGATGTGGGTTGATGGGGTATGGGGTTGGGGATGTTGCCAGAAAAACCCCTATCCTGACCTTGTTTCATCGAAAACTGGTATAGCTTGCTAAGGAAACTATAAGATCTATTTTAACTCCGAATCCCCTTATGCCGCGTTCTTTAGTCTATACCCAGTCCCCCTGGGAGGAAACCTACAGCGAGATTATTGATGTGCGATCGCCTTCGGAATTTGCCGAAGACCGGATACCGGGAGCCATCAATTTACCGGTACTTGATGATCCCCAACGTGCAGAAGTGGGAACTATCTATAAACAAGTTGATCCCTTCACGGCCCGGAAGCTGGGAGCGGCTCTGGTGGCTAAGAATATCGCCACCCACCTGCAAGGTCATTTCGCCGCCAAAGACAAAAACTATCACCCCCTGGTGTACTGTTGGCGGGGGGGGCAGCGATCGCAGAGTCTGGCTACGGTCCTTGGGGCGATCGGCTGGCAAGTCACACTTTTGCAAGGCGGTTACAAAACTTATCGCACTTGGGTGCTGCAGCAGCTAGAAACTCTACCGCCTCAATTCACCTACCGCGTTCTCGCCGGACCCACAGGCAGCGGCAAAACCCGCATCCTGCGCCAGATTCAATCCCTAGGCGCTCCGGTTTTGGATTTAGAGGCTCTCGCCAACCACCGGGGGTCGGTGTTGGGAGAAGAGTGGCAGCTCGGACCGACGCCCCAACCTTCCCAAAAATATTTTGAATCTCTGCTGGTACAGACTCTGAGAAACCTCGATCGCCTGTCTCCGGTTTGGGTGGAGTCGGAAAGCAATAAAATTGGTGCCCTTTACCTACCTCCCAAGTTATGGGAGCGGATGAAACAGGCATCGGGTATCGCCTTGGAAGTGCCCACAGCGGCTCGGATTGAGTGGCTGTTGCAGGAATATCCCCACCTGATGCAGCATCCCGAACTACTCAAAGGGAAGCTGCAAAGGCTGAAATATCGCTATGGGGGGGAAAAATTGGCCGAGTGGGAGCTACTCATTGATGCTGGTAATTACCCAGCCTTTGTGGCCGATATTCTGGATTGTCATTATGACCACGCTTACAGACGATCGCTCCATCTCTCCTATCCCCACATTCACCAGACTTTTACCCTTTCCTCCCTGGATGATGCCGCGATCGCTGCCAGTGCTGCCGCTTTGCTAATACACCAATAACCGCAAATTGTCAAGGTATATTATCGAGAATTCTGCCAGAAATATATGCCGAAAAAACCAGGATTCTGGGCAAAAATTGTCACTGGTGCGATTTTACTTGCCACCCAACCAACCCCCAAAATTTGGGCATTTACTGACACGGGCAACCATTGGGGCAAAAATTGTATTACCACCCTCCGGGGGCAAAATCTCCTCAGTGGTTATCCTGACGGCACATTTCGCCCCCAAGCCACCATCACCAGAGCTGAATTTGCCGTGGTGATGCTCAATACTTTCCCCACCGCTGAAGCCAAACGCTCCCCCATCAGCTTTAAAGATGTGCCCGCCAATCATTGGGCTTATCGAGCTATTCGGGACGCTTACGCTCGGGAATTTTTTACCGGTTATCCCGATGGCACTTTTCAGCCGTCCCAAGCTATTCCCAGAGTGCAAGCTCTGGCGGTAATGGCGAATGCTTTGGGTTTGAGCCGACAGGAAAATGCCGCTGGGTTGTTGCGCCAGTATTTCGATGATGCGAGCCAGGTTCCCGGTTATGCGACGGAGGCGATCGCCGCTGCTACCGTGGGCCGCTTAGCCGTCAATTATCCCCAAATTCGGCAACTGCGACCAAATCAAAGTGCCACCAGAGGCGAAGTGGCGGCCCTCATGTGTCAAGGGCGAAATCTCCCTCGCACGGTCCCCGTAGAATACATTGGCGGGAATCAAGATTTATTTGCCATTCCCCCAGAAATGGGGGGGATTGGCCAATTTTCTCACGGATTGGCCAGTACCAAAATCGGCGACAAATGGGGTTATATTGACAAAAATGGCGCCTTGGCCATACCGCCGCAATTTGATAATGTCACAGATTTTGCCGAAGGAATCGCCGCCGTGGAAATAGGCGGCAAGTGGGGTTATATCAACAAAAATGGCCAGCAAGTTATCCCCCCTCAATTTTTGCTCCCAGTCGGCTTTTCTGAAGACTTAGCTAATGTTCAAATTGACAATCAAGTGGGATATATAGATAAAACTGGTAAATGGGCGTTTCAGCTAGCCTATCCCGGCGCCACCGCTTATGAAACATGGCCTTTTGCCGAGGGACTCGCCCAAGTGCGGATTGATTTTGACAAAACCGGGTTTATCGACAAAACCGGCAAATTCGTCATCGAACCCCAACCCTACACCGCTGCTTACAAATTTTCCCAAGGACTCGCCTGGTTTCGCCCCATCACTGGGAAATATGGCTATATGGATAAAACCGGAGCTGTAGTAATTCCGCCACAATTCGACGAAGCGCGGGATTTTCACGATGGTTTAGCCGCCGTAAAGATTAACAATAAGTGGGGCTTTATCGACCAAACCGGCAAATTCATCATTCCCGCTCAATTCTTGGCTGTGCAGGATTTTGCTGAAGGCATGGCCGCAGTTAATATTGATGACAAATGGGGCTACATAGACAAAACAGGGGCCATAGTTATTGCGCCGCAATTCTGGGCGCCTTCTCGCTCCGGGTTGAATGGCGCCGCCTCTTTTTCTGAAGGACTGGCAATGGTGCGTTTAGGTGACAAAGTTGGATTTATCGATCAAACCGGTAAATTCGTGATTTCTCCTCAATTTGCCGATGCTTTGTCCTTTAGTAACGGGTTAGCCAAAGTGAATGTGGGTGGAGCTTGGGTAGAGAGTATTAGTGGCTACACCAATCAAATGGGAGCTGATTATATCACCAAGCTCGAAGGCGGCAAGTGGGGTTATATTGCCATACCGCAACTTTAGATACAGCCCTTTCTGAGATGATGCAGTTGACCTTCAAAGTCCCTATCCCGCTCTGGGAGCGGGATTTATGGTGATGGGGAGATCATGGCTGTACCGAATCACTATCGAACAAGCTGTAAATTGCCTCTGAGCCAGCCTGTTTATGGAGTGCTGGCGGACTCTAGCGCTACTGTATGTATGTCTATGCAGGGTTCCCCATGACAGTGATTCACTTCAACAATCACATGAGAGAGCGAGGGAATATGGCCAAGTAACTTCTTATAAGATTCTGGTGGCTGAGGATAATGGGTGACGACGGAAATGGTGGCGGCTAGATGATTTTCGCTAACTTTCCAAACGTGTAAATCGGTGATGCGATTATCGGCGTTTTGCTCAATGGCATTGGCAATTGCCAATTTTATTTGTTTATCAATTCCACCATCGAGCAAGATTGACCCAGTTTCTCTAACCAAATCATAAGACCATCGTGTAATCACTAATGCACCAATAAAACCCATGACTGCATCCATCCACACCAAACCTAAAAACTTGCCCGCGAGTAAGGCAAGAATTGCCAAAACAGAGGTTAAGGCATCGGCTAAAACGTGAATATAGGCAGCTCGAAGGTTCTGATCTTGATGGGGATGGTCGTGGTCATGCTCGTGATGGTCGTGGTCATGCTCGTGATGGTCATGCAAGAGGAAAGCACTGGCAAGATTCACGGCTAATCCAATAACTGCAACGTAGATTGCCTGATTGAACTGAATATGTTGAGGTTGAAAAAGACGAGCTGCTGACTCTATTGCTATACCCAGAGAAATTACTGCTAGCACAATTGCACTGGTAAAACCTCCGAGTACAGTTACTTTCCCTGTGCCAAAGGTGTATTTAGGATTGTTGGCATTTCTGCGGGCATATTGATAGGCAAATACTGTAATGCCAAAGGCGCCCACGTGTGTTGCCATATGCCAACCATCAGCCAGCAGAGCCAGCGAACCAAAGGTGATCCCAGCAACAATCTCCGCCACCATTGTTACTGCTGTGAGTGACAGCACGATTTTGGTGTTTTTTTCTGCTTGATGTCGATTGACAGAGAAATCATGGGAGTGCTGCCATTGTTCCAGGTTATGGATGTGCATAAAAACTCTGAAATCATACTTGAGCTGAATTGACAATATCCAGCTTATCATTTGTTTACAGTCCATAATACTGGACTTTTTCAGAGCCGATCGCCCCCGCCGCCGCCACATCATTTGACAAAGAAATCCTGTAAGATACAAAAATATACAAAAATTAGCATTAATTCACAATGCAGGCAAACACCCTCACGGCAACCCCCACAGAGAAAGGCACTTTCTGGCAGTGGCGGGGCGAGCAAATCTACTATGTGCGCGCTGGGTTGCGACACCCCCACAGACCGCCGCTGCTCCTGGTGCATGGTTTTGGTGGCTCTACGGACCACTGGCGGAAAAATATCGCCGAGTTGCAGGAGGAGTTTGAGGTATGGGCGATCGACCTCGTAGGTTTCGGACGCTCAGCTAAACCCCAATGGCAATACAGCGGCGACCTCTGGCGCCAGCAACTTACCGATTTCATCACTGATGTCATCGGCGCCCCCCCGGTCCTCGTGGGCAACTCCTTGGGGGGTTACGCCTCCCTCTGTGTCGCCGCCAGTAATGCCAACATCCCTGGTGTGGTGTTGCTCAATAGTGCCGGACCATTTACCCCCACGGTCCCGCCGCCAGAACCGCCACCAATGCGCCGCGCCATTCAGAAAGCTGCTAAATGGCTATTTCAGCAAAATTTAGTCAGTTGGTTGTTATTTCAATGGACCCGCAGACGGTCCGTTATCCGCCGCACCTTAGAAAAAGTTTATTTAGACAAAACTGCCGTCACGGACCAACTGGTAGAAGACATTTATCGCCCTTCCTGCGACCCCGGCGCAGCGGGAGTATTCGCCTCGGTGTTCAAAACCCCCCAAGGCGAGAAAGTCGATGTATTGCTGGGGCAAATGACCTGTCCCCTCTTGACCCTGTGGGGAGAAGGGGACCCCTGGATGAAGGTGAAAGAGCGATCGGCCCAGTTCCGCGAACACTATCACCAATTGACGGAATATTATCTGCAAGCGGGTCACTGTCCCCACGATGAAATACCCCAGCGCGTTAACCAGTTAATCCGCGATTGGGTTTTGGGATTTAGCAATTAGTTTGCATTTAGTCCCTTGTCCCTTGTCCCTTGTCACTTGACAAAGGACAAAGGACAAAGGACTAATGACCAATGACAAATGACAGGTGAATTCTGGGGTTGAGCTTGTGCTGTACTGGTGTGCCTTGTTTGAGGTGCTGTTCCACAATTACCGGTACATCACTGGGTTGGATGCGATAATACCAGATTTCGTCTGGGGTAATGCGCACGGTGGGCCCGGTGCTACATTGTCCCAGACAACCGCTGGGGATGATAGTGACGCCTTCGGGCAGGTCCGCTCCCATAAAAGCTGCCAACACCTGCTCTGAACCCTGACGCTGACAAGATTGGTGCTGACAAACCCACACGCACCTAGGTTGTGGCTCTGGGGGGAGTTGGTCGGGGATTTGTCCAGTCATCATTGGCGCGCTACATAAATCTTTACAATTCTCATTTTAACCCTCTTGGCAACATGTCACTTGTTACAAGGCAATTTGTCCCTTGTCAAATGACCAAGGACGAATGACCAAGGACAAATGATCTGGTGACTTTTTTGCCCAAATCTGAGAAAATTATGGGATTCAGGTGTGCCTCCTCCAGCAGCCCGCTCAGAAACCGGGTTTCTGGCGCTTAATCTTTGTTAAGCAACCAGGTATATATGAAGAAACCCGGTTTCTTGCATCATAGGCGTGGGGGGGAAAATTGGCCTGGAAACCAAAAAAAGATGTCGCGCTGCGCACGGATCAAGGACTACCTATATCTAACTAGAGCGAAAAATCAACGTATATGAGCAAAACTGTTGCTGATTTTATGAGTCGAGAGCCCATTTTGGCTAAACCAGAGACGCCCCTGGAAGATGCGATTAAGATTATGGCTGAAAAGCGCATCGGCGGTTTGCCGGTGGTGGATGAGTCGGGAAAATTGGTGGGATTTCTCTCTGAGAATGACTTGATGTGGCAGGAAACTGGGGTGAAACTACCGGCTTATATTATGATTCTCGATAGCGTGATTTATTTGGAAAATCCGGCGAGCTATCAAAGAGATTTACACAAGGCTTTGGGGCAAACGGTGGGAGAAGTGATGAGTACAAATCCCATCTCGGTGGCGCCGGATAAACCGCTCCGAGAGGCGGCGAAATTGATGCACGAAAAGAAGGTACATCGGTTTCCGGTGGTGGATGCTAGCGGTAAGGCGATCGGCATTCTGACGCGGGGGGATATCTTGCGGGCAATGGCTGCAGGAGAAGGTTAGGCTTCCGGGGAATCCTGGACGGGGGGATCCTGGACGGGGGGAAGCGGCAAAAAATCACAGATTAAGAAATTAAACATAGAAGATGAGTATTACGCCAGAATCGGTGCAGATTATGTTGAATTCTGATGATGTGGGAGAGCGGATGAGCGGAGTAAATCGGTTGCGGCAAATTGATAAAGGAAGGGCTTTTGAACTGATAGTAACGGCGATTAAAGATGAGAATGCCCGGATTCGCTATGCGGCGGTGAGCCAGATGGCGACTCTGGGGGAGGTGGACCCAAATCAGGCTTTGCCGATTCTGCGCGATCGGCTGCTGAATGACACGGAAACCGACGTGCAAGCCGCCGCCGCTGACGCCTTGGGGGCGCTAAAGCTGACTGCCGCATTTGAAGATTTGCAGCAGTTATATTTCAGCAATTCTAACTGGCTGCTCCGCTTTAGCATTGTGGCGGCTTTGGGGGAAATGGGGGATCCCCGCTGTTTTGATATTCTGGCGGATGCTCTGGGTAGTGATGAAAGTATTGTGCAGACGGTGGCGATCGGCTCTCTTGGCGAGCTGCGGGACCCCCGCGCCCTCCCTTTGCTGCTGCCCTTAGCCTCTAATTCCGATTGGCAGATCCGCCACCGCGTCGCCCAAGCTCTGGGCAACTTTTTAGATGGGGAGCAGGTTCGCTCTACTTTAGAGCAACTCGCCGCCGATGAACAGGATGTGGTTGCTACTACTGCTAAATATAGTTTGGGTTTGAGTTAGTAGTGATTTGTCATTGGTCATTGCGGCTCAGAAACCGGGTTTCTGCCCAGAGTCTCCGTCAAAGTACGATACCCTGCATAGAAACCCGGTTTCTCCTCCAGTATTGGTCTTTTTACAAGTAACTGTAGGGGCACAGGACTTGCCGTGGCGCAGATCAGCATCTCGCATCGAACGAAGAAAACCGATACTGCCTTGCCCTCAAATGACAAAGGACAAATGACAAATGACAAAATTATCATTTTCTTTGACTATTTTGTAAGCTCCTGATTTCCTTGTGGACGTTAATGCCAATTTTCAGGGCTTCATCTAGCAATCTGCCATACTCGCTTTTCTGGTCGCCAGTATCGAAGGTCATTAAAGTTGCCAGGTTTTGTTCTAATTCGGCAAATAATTGATAGCGACTACTGATTAAGTTTTGATTATTCCTGATAATCTTTTCTGCCATTAAAGCGCCAATCAGGCTATCTCTAGTTACCTGCAAGGCCGCTAATACTTCCTGTCTATCATTGGCATTTGTTGCAGTATCTATTGGTTGCAAGCGGCGGGCGGCTTCTATCTCATCGAGCATGACAATGGTTTTAATCGCTCGGTTATAATTATCGATTTCTTCTAGTAACCGGGCGGTAGATGCGACATATTTTATCCGCCGCCACAGCCAAATATCTACTAGCAGTAAACAGCCCACAGCCATCAAGGTAATGAGAGATACTACTAAGATGGTATTGTTTTTGCTGTTGGATAATTTGCCTAAGTTGTTTAAGACCATCAGGCTCACGGGCATGATAAAGATTAAAATCATGCCGAGAAAAAATATCTGATTGAGCAAGAAAGATATGATTTGTGACCAACGCCGGAAAGCGAAGCCGCGATATGCTTCCAGGGCGATGGTATCGGTAACACCCAGTTCTAGCAGTTTTTCTAGTTGGGATTTCTGAATTTCTAATTCTCCTAAGTTTTCGGCCATTGGGCAGAACCTCCTCTGATTTTAATTTTCCTAGTTCCCTATAGAAACCGGGTTTCTCAAACGAGATGTCTCGTATTTAAACGGAGGTGCTTCGTAAGAAACCCGGTTTCTGGGTGACGGGCAAATGCCCTGGTCATTCGTCATACATGAGACCCAATTTTTGTAAAATTAATACGATAATGTCCCCGGAGAAGCTGCCGCCATGTGCCCGAAATAGTTCAAAGGATGAGCCCGGATCGCCGAAAAAGGGGCGGAGTGTCCAACCGAGTTGACTGCCTACTAAGGCGTAGAGTAATAACCAAAGTCTGACGGTTTGGAGGAGAAATTTTTGTTGGTTGGCGTCGGCTTTGGTGAGGAAGACCATGCCTTTATAAAAGAAGTGGACGCCGATAACGCCGGTGAGGATGAAGATGACGACGTTAAGGAGTTTGAAAAAGTCGTAGTTGTTGACGGATAAGCGGAAAAATATGGTGATGGGGGCAAAGCCGATGAGCATGACGCTAATCATGGACATGGCGGATAAAAGCAGGGTGAGGTATTGCTGAAATGTCCGCTGGTGGGAGCTGAAGAGGAGGTCAAAGAAGTAGAGGGCGGGGAGACAGATGATGAGGGTGAGGAGGTAAAGGGCGGGTAATTTGAGGGCGGAGGCGAGGGTTTGAGGAAAACTATGGGTGGAACCGATGATCCCGCCGTAGATGGCGAAGAGGAAGGAGTTGCAGATAAACAGGGTGAGAATCTTTTTTTCTAGGCTGACGCTTTCGCTGAGTTCTTCTAGGAATTTCTGCCGATCGCGCAGGAAATCCATTAACATAGAGAAGTAATTCATAATCGGTTGCTCTACTCGATAATCCCATTTAATCTGGTGGGGATTTGAGTACATCACCGACTTATTTGTAAACTTATCGACTTCTCATCGACTTGTCATCGACTTTTGGGCTGGTTGGGGTTAACGGGGGGAGAGACGATCGCGAAAATACTGGCGATACAATAGGCATCTAGGGGCGCAATCATTCCCCTCTACTTTCACCAAACCCATGCTGTTGAGCTTGAATGCTAAGGCTGAAGGCAACCGCACTGGTGACGCCGCTGCTACTACATGGGCCATTGCATCGAGTAATTCCCGATGTTGTTCCAAATTCCACAAATGACGGCGCAAGTGGTCGGCGTATAGTCCGGCTTCTGTAGCTCCTTCAGTGAGCAAGTTATCGAGAGTTACGTCTCCTCTGGCAATGTGATACATTCCCAACCGCACTAAATAGGGATGTCCGCCTACCAGACTCATTAGTTTTTCTGTTTCTCGGTCTTGCCAACTGAGTCCGTGACGCCCAGCTAGCTCCTGCACCTGCGCGGGATTAAATTCGGGCAATTCTATGGGTAAGCCCACATTGAATGGGGATTTGTTTACGTCTAAAGGGATGTAAACTTCGGTGGAATGGACGACTACGAGGCGCAGGTTTTTCCAGATATCCCGCCGCTTGGCTTCTTCGTGCAGGGAGCGGAGTAAGCCAAAAAAATCATCGGCAATTTCTGGGGATTCAAAGACTCTATCTACTTCATCTAAGCCGAGGGTGAGGGGTTGGCGGATTTCTGGGAGCAAGTATTGTTCAAAATAGGCTCTACAGCTTTGGTTGCTGCCGATCATTTGGGCGAGTTGGGCGTATTTGGCTAGTTTTTCTTGGTCTAATAGACCCAGTTCTAGGCTGATGCTGGCGCAAAACCACTGCAAAAACCGATCGGAGTTGGCAAATACGCGCTGGTTGGCGAGTTGGAAACTGAGGGCGACGGAGCGGGAGCCGAGGCGTTCGGCTTGGGCGAGGATGCGCGCCATGAGGGAGGTTTTGCCCATCTGGCGGGGTGCTTTGATGCGGATGAGGGCTCCTGGTTGGCCGATCGCCTCCCAACAACGCTCCTCAATGGGGGGACGGTAGATGTAAAATTCTGAATCCACTTCCACCTGTCCTTCGGGTAATTCTGGCGGTGCCATTGGGACTGGCACTAAACCCATCATTTTCGGCATATCTTCCCACCGCATGGCGAGGTCATGTTGGCTGGCCAATGCGGTCCCTCCTGTGGCAAACAAACCTAGTAACTCGGAGATGATGACTGGGGTATCTGTGGCCGATCGCCACCGCCACGGCTGCACTCCCTCCAATAACCACTGCAAATCAAATGGCATCGCTAACCCCAGCCCGGATACATCGACGCAAATCGGTAAAATCGCTGGTTTTTGCGAGGTAATTTGGTGCAGTTGTTTCGCTTGACGCACCTCTTCCAGGATTAGTTCGCCGATCGCCCCCTCGGCGGAGAGCAGTAGCAGCAAATAATCGGATTTGCTCAGGTAGGTCCTGGGTTGGCCGTTGTTTTCCGGCAAAAATACTTCATGTCCTGCCGCCTGCAATGCCTGATGTAGCTGCGCTACAAGGGTGATGGGGTAGCTACCAGAGGCGATCGCCACTCGTACCGGCACATTTCCCCCAGACGGTGGTAGCTCCTCTTTTGGCTCTCCCCCATTCAAATCGGCAATTTGCCGCCACTCCTGGGCCAACACGCGGCAAATTTCCTGAAAATTCACATAATCTACCGGGCGACCATTTAAAAAATTGCTCACCGTAGATTGAGATATCCCCAGGTCCTCCGCCAGGATTTTCTGGCTGGGAAAGCCATTGCGCAGCAGCGACGATTTCACCAGGGGAATGCAGTCAAGACGAATCTTTAAGGATCTCGGCATAGCTGGGGCAAGGGCAAACACTCTGCACCTATCATAAACGCCCCTCACCCCCAAAGTCGATGAATACTAAAAGTTCTCACATCGGAACTCAAAACGCCCTCTGGCCAAAATATTAATAGCCGTAATACACCTTTGGCTACCTATGCTCAAACTCCCATTCCTCCATGCTACCAGCAGTAGCGTCCCCCAACCTTGGGACAAAGTTCTCCGGGCGATCTCGCCTCTGGTGGGTGCGGTCCTCTTCGCCGCCTGCTTTCCCCCCTACAATTGCTGGCCCCTAGCATTCATCGCCTTTGTCCCCCTGCTCCTCGCCACCCTCTCCGCCAAAAACTCCCTCCAAGCCCGGGCGATCGGCCTCATCTTCGGCAGCATATTTTACACCTTCACCCTCCGCTGGTTATGGCAAATCTTCCCCTGGTTTTGCCTCCTCCTCTGGGCCGTCCTCGCCCTCTTTCCCGCCCTATTTACCTGGACAATATACTTAGCAAAAAAACGCTGGGGCACCGCCGCCGCCCTCATCGCCGCCCCCTGTTTCTGGGTAGGCATAGAATACTTTCGCTCAGAACTGTGGTGGCTTAAATTCGCCTGGTTAACCCCCGGATTTTCCCAAGCCGCCAACCTGCCCCTATTACAAACAGCATCATTAATCGGAGTTTACGGCATTTCCGCCCTCATTCTCATCATTAACAGCAGTTGCTGCTGGCTAATATTAAAATACCGGCACAAAACCCCATCCCATCCCTGGAAACCCGCCCTTATCAGTCTCGCTTGCCTAATGACATTATACCTCTGGGGAGCCACACAGCTACAGCAAATCACTCCCGGTAAAATCCCCGTCGGAGCCATCCAAACCGAAACCAGCAGTTTAGCCGAAAACACCCAACTATCCCAGCAAATCCCAGGCAAACCCCAGCTCATCGTTTGGCCAGAATATTCCCTCTTTGAATTCATAGATGAAGACACAGAAACATTTCAAAAACTCTCACAATTAGCCGCCCAACTCAACACCCACCTCATCGTCAGCGCCAAAGAAAAAGTCCCAGAACATCCCGATAAATTCTACAACACCGCCCTCCTCCTCGCACCCAACGGCAAGAAAATAGGCAGCTACTACAAAAACAATCCCGTCCAATACTTTGATGACGGCACTCCCGGCAAAAAATTCCCTGTATTTCCCACAGAAATCGGCAAAATCGGCATTGCCATCTGTTATGATATGGACTTCTCCCATGTATTAATAAACTTGGTCAAAAACGGCGCCGAAATTATCGCCATCCCCACCTACGATGCCATGTGGTGGACACCATTACAACACCTGCAACACTCAGCAATGGCACCCGCCAGAGCCATAGAACATCGCCGCTGGATAGTCCGCCCCACCAGCTCCGGCATATCTCAAATAATCGACCCATACGGTCGCATTCAAACCAGTTTACCCGTAGGCGAAACCGGGGTAATTTCTGGCTTAATTGACCGCCGCACCGACATCACCCTCTATAATATCATAGGCTACCGCATCCCTCAATCTTGTGTATTTCTGGTCATTATGTACTTAGGCATAGAATTGCTCATGGCCATCAAATTCAGGAGCAAAATAGCTTGAAAAGTCGATGAGAAGTCGATGACATCTCAATCACCCCCCCCTCAGTACATAAATCCCCACCAGATATAATAAAGATTAACAACCTCATCGGAGCATCTCACCATGTCAGCGGACCTCCCCGACTTCACAACATACGGCTATCAACTCAGAACCGAACTGGGACATAACCGCCTCGGTGGACGTACCACCTACCTCGCCACCAACTCCCAAAACTACCCCGTGGTTCTCAAACAATTCCAATTCGCCACCAGCGGCAGCAGTTGGGGGGAATATGACGCCTACCAACAAGAAATTACCATGCTTCGCCGCCTGCAGCACCCCGGTATTCCCCGCTACCTGGATGCGTTCCAAACCCCTGACGGCTTCTGTATGGTGCAACAATATATTTCTGGAGAATCCCTCGCCACTCCCCGTAACTGGACACCCCAGGAAATCAAACATATCGCCCTCGCTACCTTAGAAATATTA
>DVDU01000106.1 GCA_015296065.1 Oscillatoriaceae cyanobacterium M33_DOE_052
ACAATACCTTCGCCACTCAGGAAGCATTAATAGAGCCGATTTGAGCGATATGGGCGAAGATTTGGTCAATAAAAATAGGCTCAGGTCTTTGTGGAAGTAATTTTAATGTTTCGGCTACGTACTTACGCCCTCGGAAATAGGCTTTGAGATCATTGACACTAAAAGTCGGGCAAGTCGGGCGAAAATGACCGAGCAAGACTTGAGACAGGTTGACCATAAACATAGCCAGATTGGCGGCATTGTAAACCGGGGTTTGGTTGACATTCATAAAATCTTCCAGTCCCCAGAACTGTTTGGCGTCGCGGAAATTGAACTCGATTTGGAACCTGAGGCGGTAATAGTCAATCAATTTATCATAAGCGAGTTCCAGATCGCTACTGAACAGGACCACATAGGCACAGGCTTGAGTTTTGAGATTGAGTTTGTGGATAATGACCACATTGAGTGGGTCGGGAAAGAGTTTGTGCCACATCGTCATCTGATAGAGGTGGGTCTGGATACCGTCCTGGACGGTGGTTTCTTTAAGATACTGGTCAGGGATGTGAGCATAGTCGAGTTTGGGGCCATACTTTTTGCGGGCGCCCCGTTTCTTTTGCGAGCCGGTATAAGGAAAATAGAGAGCGGTATCAGCCCGCAATTTGGAAATCAAATGGAGCGAGCATTGGCGGACCATTTGCAGGGCATAGTTGTGACCAAAAGCCCCATCCATCACACAATAACTGACCTTCAGGCTGACCCCCAGTAGAGCCAGGAGCTTGGTGAGCATGGTTTGGATGCGGATTAAATACGGTTTCAGTTCGACCTGCCGCCGGTTTTTGTTGGGGCTGCCCTTAGGTCGGCCTCGCTTCTGGGCTGACTTTTTAGCTGACTTTTTACCCTTTTTCTGGGGGGCTTGGGGCACCGGTTTTTCTTCGGCTTCTTTGATCGTTTGTTCCAGCATCACCGGATAGGCGGTCCGCTGCTTGACACTGATCAGGGATAACCCGAAAAATGACAGTCCTGGCACCGGCTTACCGTACAACGACGAAAAGAACCGATCCAAACCATACGTCTGCTGACCAGCTTTGGTGACCACCGTCTCGTCACCCCCAATTAAAATCGTGTCGGTCGGGTCCAGCAGATGATGCCATATCAAAACCCAATTCACTGTCGCCCAGGCAATCGTGCTGTTGTAAAAACGCTGAATGGTCCGATAGCTCCCCCCTGGTTCTGTCCAGCGGGAGATACCCAGCATTGTCACCCGCCCGGTCATCGCTAACACGGCCGGCACAATATAACTCAATTGACGGAGCGTAGTTTTGTCTAAACATTGGCTTAAACACTGCAAAACAATTATTATATCCATGAGCGGTTGTCTCCTTTGGCGCTTTTGTCTTTGGTTGGACTAAAAACGCATGGTAGTCAACCGCTCTCATTTCGC
>DVDU01000004.1 GCA_015296065.1 Oscillatoriaceae cyanobacterium M33_DOE_052
TGGGGAACCTGGAGTGAAAACCATTTGGCGGGGTCTGCAACGACTCCATGATATCTCTACCACTTGGCTACTACTTTATCAAAGTGACATCTCAACTGTCAAGGCTAATGATGTTAAGAAAGATGTGAGTAAGGCATAGCTGGGGGGGACGGGGGGACGGGGAGACGGGGGAAAGGCAAAGCGGGACGATCGGCCTCATGGGTAAATGCTGGCCAAATTAGGTAAAGTAAGAGAAAGAGTGTATCAATGGTGACGATATGTCAGGACAATTGTTACTGGTAGATGATGAACCGGGTTTAAGGGAAGCAGTGCAAGCCTATCTGGAAGATAGCGATTTTGTGGTGGAGGTTGCCAGTAACGCTAAAGAGGGATGGGAGATATTGCAGCGCACATTCCCGGATTTGGTGATTACTGATATTATGATGCCCCAGGTGGACGGGTATCAGTTTCTCAAGCAGGTCAGGGAGGATCCGAGGTTTTCTACTCTACCGGTGGTGTTTTTAACGGCTAAGGGGATGACGCTCGATCGCATCCAGGGGTATCAGGCGGGGTGTGATGCTTACCTGTCCAAACCCTTCGACCCGGAAGAACTCATCGCCATTGTGCAAAACCTCTTAGCTCGCCGAGCTGCTCAAACCGCCACCAGCAGCGACAACCCCGACTTAGCCAATTTAGCCACCCAAATTGCGGAAATTAAAGGCATCCTCACTGGTCGCACCCCCATCCCCCAATCCCCCTCTGACATCAAAATTGACCTAACTCCCAGAGAGCAAAGCGTCTTAGACCTAGTATCTCAAGGGTTGATGAACAAAGAAATCGCCCGCCGCTTAGATACCAGTGTCAGAAACGTAGAAAAATATGTTAGCCGGTTATTCAGCAAAACTGGCACGAATAGCCGCACGGAATTAGTCCGCTACGCTTTAGAACATGGATTAACTAAATAAATCATGTGGTGTGATTGGTCATTGGTTCAATGACCAATGACCAATGACCTTTAATCAGGGATGCGTTCCATCACGATGCGAATGCCTTCCCAGGGGGTTAAGCGTTTGGTGCGCCGCTCTTCGAGTAATACTAAAAAAGCATAGAGATTCAGGATGTCATCTTTTTTGCGGTCAAAATCTCGCTTTAAATCATGGTAGTTGGTGTGTTTTTCCCCGGCAAAAATCGGCTGGGGGGTTGATGCTGGTATGGTCTGTGTCTGACCAGAAGAATTCGGCTGGGTGGGAAGGTGGGAATTTTTGGCTTTGTGGTGATAGGTGCGGGCGAGGCAATCCCAGATCACATAGATTAAGAGTAAATCGGCGCGGGTGCGGGACAAATCGATCTGGGCATTGTGAGGAGCCGTTTTGGTGGCGGCTGGGAGTCGAGCGGACAGCAGTTTGCGGCAACGAGCTAATTCTAGGGCCAGGTCGCGAGCATGACTGAGGTCACAGACGTAGGCGAGAGCAATCAGGAGGTCGCGGAGGCGATCGATGTGACGGAGGATCTGGTGATTGGAGGCAACAGTCCAAGTGCGCACTAGGCGTTGGGGCAGTCCAGAACCTTGATTATGGGATTCCCACATTTCCACGTTGGCTTTGGCCAGGATTTTGGCAAGATGCTGGATGAAGCTGCGGGTAGGGTCTAGGTGCGTATGGCGCATCTGGGGAAAAGTCCGATCGTGATGTTGCCGCTGACTCATTAAGTCAGCATTGAGAGTCATCCGCATCCGCTGTTCCCACTGCTGCAAAATTTGGGGGTCTAAACCAGCAATAACTTTATCTTTGCCAGCATAAGACCAAGTACCCACCTTGCCCCCTGGAAGGGGATGGGCAACGCATTCCTGATAAGTGGGTAGGCGAAAACGGACGCCGAGAATGGACATAGCAGAGGCTTGCTGGTTGAGCCACTCGCAAAATTCCTCGGCATCGCTGGCGCGAACCCCCGCCACTGGTGCAGTGGAATCAAGCATGGGAAATCGCCGATCGGGCCAGAAATCTGGTTGTCGCTGCTGACCTACCGCCAGCCGATCGTCAACAAATAACTGGTACTCAGCGCAGGTGATATAGCTCGTATCCACAACCACAGCACCCGAGAGCTTCTCCAGGCGATGCAAACGTTCCGCCAGTAATACCAGAGCCGCAGGCTGGAAAATCTCTGGGGAGGAGGATTCCAAATAGGCTTCCACCACTAAATCAAACTGCTCGCGCAGCTCTGGTTGAAAACACGACCCTTCGCGCAAACAATCGCTGGCCAACTTGAAAGTAGCCGGATGCGCCATCGCCGTTCTGATGACATTACTGGCATCGCTCATCGCGGCATAAAACCGCACAGTTTCCTCCCACCAGGGGTCGGCTAAACATTTCAAAAGCAACTGTTCCCGCCTTGACTGCTGAATGGCCACGGCGGCTAAATATTCCTGAAAACTCTTATGGGCAAATTCCCAAATACCGGGACTTCTGGCGACAAATAAATCGGGAAACTTGGCGGGTAAAGCCGCTTGATTGGCATTTTCGCTCAAGAGCAGACGAGTTTTATCGCGCATTAACTGCAGCGCCGTTTGGGCTAAAATGCCTGGATTAGTGCTACCGCCCTCGGGGTTGGGAGCTAGGACATCATAAAGCGCGTGGTATAGTTCCACTCGATTGGTGGGGATGGTGCCTTTGGCGTCGAAAACCGAGGCGATCGCGGTGAGTAGCAGCGGATTAGTGGCCATTTGCCACACCGAGCTGCTGCTTTGAATCTGGGCGAGCAGTTCCCTCACTTGGTGGGAGGCATGGCGATGAGCCCGAGGCATTTCTCCTGCATATCCCCCATACCAGTTATAGACAAACTGCTCAATTTCTCGACGGTTGAAAGGTTGTAACTCTAAAACGATTTTGACAGTTTTTAATGGTGCTTGGCGATAGGCAAAAGACCGCGAAGTCACAATAAAGCAAGCCTTGGGGTAGGCGTACATCTGCTGTTCAATCCAGGCATAAATATCCCGGCGTGCCTCGGTGTGAGAGATTTCATCTAAACCATCCAGCATCACCAGATATTGCCGCTCTTGCATACTGCGTTCCAAGCCGCTGAGGTCTTTGGCTCGCCCCAACACCGTATCCACGGATGTTCCCACCCCCCATCCCCCTCCTGTCCCTGACCGCCGCTGACGCTGGGGGTTAAAAAGGGGGGAAGCGCTGACGTGGTTTACTGGCGCTTCGTTGGGCTTCCTCTGACTGCTGTGGTAAATTACCTCTCCCAAAGTCGCCGCCTTTCCCGAAGCGCTCTTGAGGCTAACGCCTATCTGCGGTGTGGTGAAATCCCGCACATACAGCAGCACGGGAATCATTTTCGTGACTTGGGAATGTCGCTGGTGCTGGTGATTTTGAGCGTAAGTCAGCAGGAGGTTTTCTAGAAGGGTGGTTTTACCGCTGCCACTGGGTCCGATAACCGCTAAACAGCGAAATACTGGCTCGTCAGGAATGGCAGCTAAAAAATCCCATATTTCTAAACTGCCTGTGGCTTCTCTGGCTTGGACGATCGCCTGGGGCAGGAAGTCCGCCCGCACCGTCAAGTCGGCGGCGCTATCGGGCGTCACGCGCAACGGTACGAACATTTGTTCGGGTTCAGATATAGGCGTGGCACTTCTGCCCTGACGCCACCTCGGACGATCGCCAAAGCGGCTGGTTTTCACTGCCCGATCGCCCCCACCTTCATCTGCCCCCCCCCAACTTCCATAAAAGTTGGGGAACCGATTGATCAAATTCCATAAAACCTGGCGTATCATCGCGTCCTGGCTGATTGATGAATTGGTTCAAAAAAGAAACCGGATTTTTGAGCGGCAAACCCCAAGCAAAGTTTGCCGTTAACCTTTCCTGCCCCAGCTTTCACCTAACAAAAGCTAGTCAAAAGCGCCTTCCTCTCCTCTGGGAGCCACAGTATCCCCAGACTCTAGCGCATCACCTCTATGTCCATTGGTCAGCGTCTGCTGGTCATACAGCCAAAACAGCCCGCCAATGGCTAGCAGCAGCAGCGCCGCATAACCTAGGTATAAATTAGCCGCTCCCAGAATAAATCTACTGCGGGATTTCACCCCCGACGCCGTGGCAGCTCCGGCATCCCCTATGCCTGCAAGGTACGGTAGGGAAGCTGCAAGCATTTCCCCATCCAACCCTAGAGCATTTCCGATTTGGCGCACAAAGCTCCGGACATATATTGGCTCCGGCAATTTCTCCACTCGTCCCGCTTCCAAAGATTGCAAGTGATACTTGGGGATTCGAGTTTGCATATGCAGTTGATCCAGGGACATCCCTTTTGCTTGGCGTGCTTGTGCCAACTCTTGCCCCACTTTTCCCAGGCGAGCCTCCCAGCTAAGCCCAGCCACCCCCAGATCCAAACCATCTTCTCTCCTGATTAGCAGTTGATTTTCCTCTGGGATATCTGCACCAGAGGCCATTTCTGCCTCTGATTGGGAAGCCTTAAGTGTCGTCCGCTCTAAAAGATTAGTTCCTGACATCAAATTTATCTCCTTGGTGTGAGGGGAAAGCCTATGTCCTGGATTAGATAAGAAATATTACTTATGAGGGGTTATACCCCCTGTAACTCTATTGTAGTACAATTTTTCCCCGGGAATTGTCTAATCAACCAGTGAATTCCCCTCAAACTATGGGAGTAACATCTCACAACCCAAATTTGCTGCCCATCCATCAACCACCAGCAAAAATCCACCTTTTTAGTTTACAAGAAATTATCCGGCTCGGATTTAATTAATTTTAGCCATTTGATTGTATTGATTTTTGTCAAGACAAATTGAATTTGACTCGTGCCTGTGGGGAGATGGCAAGCTAGGGAAATAGAGGATCACCAGGATTATTGCTAATTGCGAACTGGTCATATTTTGAAATTGAGCCAGTTTTCTGGTTCTTCGTGGGGCTACAGCCCTAAGAAAATTTCTAAAAAATCGACATAATTCTAGAAAATCCGTTAATTAATCTAGTAAGATAAGCAATCAGTGCATAATCAATTAGATGTTGATAATTAGGAGTGTCACATCGGGATACTCCCATTAAATCATTCCAGGTAATCGAGAAGATTTGGCACTGTTACTCACCGGCTTGTGCTGGATGTTGGGGCAATAATTTGGGGAAATTGCCTAGGGTGTGCCGCTGGATGTAATTATGGTGTGGATCTCTTGCTAATAACTTGGTTAAACAAGTATTGTAAAAGGGGGAGAAACAACATCCAGCAGAGTCAATATAGGAGTCAACTAATGGCAAACATCCCAGAATACTCAGGTTTTCTGAATCTGAACAAGCCTGCTGGTATGACATCCCACGACTGTGTGGGGCGGATCCGGCGGCTGTTGGGGATGAAGCGGGTGGGACATGGTGGCACTTTGGACCCTGCGGCTGAGGGGGTATTGCCGATCGCCTTGGGAAAAGCGACCCGCCTGCTGCAGTACCTGCAAGAAGACAAAGCATACCGGGCGATCGTCCGCCTCGGTGTCACCACCACCACCGATGACACCGAAGGCCAAGTCATCGCCGCCCAACCCATGCCACAACTAACCTTAGAAGAAGTCAGAGAAGCCCTCGAGCCGTTTGAGGGCAAAATTCAACAGGTGCCTCCCGCTTACAGCGCCATTCAGGTGCAAGGTCAACGCCTGTACAACTTGGCCAGAAGGGGAGAGAAAGTGGTAGTACCCGCCCGAGAAGTAGAGGTACGCAGTATAGAATTACTCGGCTGGCAGCCCGGAGATTTTCCCGAAATAGAGCTAGCAGTAAGCTGTGGTGCGGGAACCTATATCCGAGCGATCGCCCGCGACCTAGGAGTTGCCCTCAGCAGTGGTGGCACCCTCGCCTACCTCCAGCGCACCGCCGCCTGTGGTTTCACCCTCCCTCACAGCTTAACTTTTGACCACATAGAAACCCAACTACACCAAAACACCTTTCAACCCCTTTCTCCCGCCGCCGCTCTCACCCACTTAGCCAGCGTCACCCTCAACCCAGAAAACGCCCGCCGCTGGTGCCAAGGCCAATGTGTTTCCGATTTTATCTTCGCCCCGGCCCCTGCCAGTCACAACAGCTCATCGATCGTCCAAGTAACCCGCGAAGATGGTCTATTTCTCGGCATTGGCAACATTGCCGAACTTCCCATCCAGCTCCAACCCAAAACCGTATTTACCCTGCCCGAAAACCTGTAACCGCAAACCACTCCCACGGGCTCGTAGTTGGGCTTTAGCCCTAAAAAAGCTCGTAGCACCCTCCTTCAGTCCTCCAGAGATTCCCTTAACCACCGCACCAATGACCAAGGACAAATTACCAATGACAAATTTATGAAATTTTGTGGGTTTCCTGGGGGCTATTATCACTTTTGTCAGGGAGATAAACCGGTTGAATAGGAAAAGGAATGTTTATCCCCTCTTCCTGATATCTCTTGTAGAGCAGCTTCATAAATTCATGGCGGGCAATCAGGTGGTCGATGAATTCCTTTGAGGCCAAATAAACCGTAAAATTAATACTAAAATAGCCAAAAGTATGATAACGCATAAATGGTTGAAATTCCGGCACGCATCCCGCCACTTGGCTCATAACTTCTTCCGCCACAGCAATTGTCACTTGCTCCACCTTCTCTAAATCATTATCGTAACCCACCCCTAGTTCCACCATTACCATCATTTCTTTTTGGGGGAGGTGGTAATTTTTAAACGTGGAAGAAACTAATTTAGCATTAGGAACCACAATGAGATTATTCTGGTATTCTCGGATAGTAGTATGCCGCCAAGTCACATCAGTTACATAGCCTTCTTCCCCAGTTTCCAGCTTGACATAATCACCGGGATTAACTTTTCTCGACATAATAATATTCACCCCAGACACTAAATTACCTAAAGTTGCCTGGAGAGCCAAACCAATTGATAAACCCCCAACCCCCAAAGCCGTCAGCAGGGGAGTAATAGATATCCCAATAGATTGCAAAATAATCAAAGTTCCAATTGTAAATATCACCAGATTGGTGAGATTTTCAAACAAAGATGTTAAGGGTAAAACCCCCTCAGAAGTGTTGCTGTACAGACGCACAAACCCCAGGGCCAGTCGGGAAGCCACTAAAGTAGCCGTACCCAAGATAATCGCCAGCAACATTTTTGCTAATAAATCTCTAACTTGGTCATTTAAGCTGCTGCTGACTATGGCCACGTAAATACCCAAGACGAAAAAAAAGACAAAGGGGACACCGCGCAGGTATTCGCTGATGACTAAGTTTAATTTGATGCCCTTCTTTTCTAAGATTTGTTTAATTTTTTTGAGAATCCGCTTTTCAAAGATTAATCCCCCGACTAAACCACATAAAATCAGTGCTAAAGGTCGGAGCAAGTTGATAATCATCGCGGTATCAATCATCATACAAGCATCTCCAATATGATTTGAGGTTGGGTCCCTCCGTTTCTGCCCCGCCCTCTGTGGCGTCGGTGCCGGAAGTGGTTTTTCTCCATCCCCTTCCCTTGCTCGTTTCCCCCAGAGTGTAACCTTTTAAATTATATAATGTAAATACTATCGTAAAGACAGACATAAAATGGCTAGAGAAGAACTTTTGCAAATCAGGCTGACAAAAAAGGAAAAAGACCGCCTGCAAGCAGAAGCTGAGAGCCGGGGGGTTTCCATGTCAGAAGTGATTCGAGATTACATCAAGCGCCTGCCAGCACCAAAGAAGGTCTCTGGTGGTGAGTAGGGAAGGCATTTGTCCAAGAGTCCCTTGTCCTTTGCAAGGGACTCTTGGACAATGACAAATGACCAATGACAAATGACATTCCGGACAAAAAATTTTGCTGAGAGGAGAGAACCAATGCTGGTAGCACCATATGGAGCCTGGAAATCCCCCATTACCTCGGATTTGATTGTGGCGGGGACAATTAAGCTGGTGGAAGTGGCTTGGGATGGTGGGGATATTTATTGGTTGGAGATGCGGCCCAGTGAAGGGGGACGGAACGTCCTTGTCCGCCGTACCCCAGATGGCACCATCACTGATGTCACTCCAGGGGTGACATCGGACCAGGGACAAATGACAAAGGACAAAGGACATTTGACCACGTTTAATGTGCGCACTCGCGTCCATGAATACGGCGGCGGGGCGTTCGCTGTGGCGGCTGGTGTGGTGTATTTTTCTAATGTGGAAGATGGGCGCATTTATCGGCAAGAAGTGGGAGGTGTTCCCGAACCGCTGACCCCCATAGACTCGATGCGTTATGCGGATTTTGCTGTGGATAGGGCGAGAAATCGTCTCATCTGTATTCGGGAAGACCACAGCGGCGATGGGGAGCCGGTAAATACGATCGTGGCGGTGGGGTCGTTGGCGTCCGCTGACCCGAAACCATCACAAGTATTGGTGGCGGGGAGTGATTTCTATTCTTCGCCGCGTCTGAGTCCCGATGGCAATCAGCTTTGCTGGTTGAGTTGGCATCATCCCCAAATGCCTTGGGATGGGACGGAACTATGGGTGGCGTCGGTTAATGCGGATGGTTCTTTGGGGGAGGCGCAACTGGTGGCGGGGGGACCGGAAGAGTCGATTTTTCAGCCCGAATGGTCTCCTGATGGGGTGCTTTATTTTGTCAGCGATCGTTCCGCCACGTCTGACGTTGTTCAAACCCGCTGGTGGAACCTGTATCGCCGGAGCGATCGTGGTCCAGAGGCGCTCTGTCCAATGGAGGCGGAATTTGGCTTACCCCAGTGGGTGTTTGGCATGTCCACCTACAGCTTTGCCTCAGCCGAGCAAATCGTCTGCACCTACACCCAGCAAGGGATCTGGTATTTGGCCACTTTGAACCTGACTACTGGGGATTTACAAACCCTTACTATCCCCTACACCTCCATATCCTCCCCCCAAGTTGAGGGAAATCGAGTTTTATTTCTTGGCGGACATCCCACACTGGCTCTAGCGGTGGTGGTGTTGGATTTGGAAACGAAACAAATAGAGGTGTTGCGCCGCAGTGCCAAGGTAGAAATCGATATGGGGTTTCTGTCCCCGGTGCAACCGGTGGAATTTCCCACCACCAATGGGCGCAAGGCATATGGGATATTTTATCCGCCGCAAAATCGGGACTATAGCGCGCCGCCAGACTCATTACCGCCGCTGTTGGTAAAAAGTCATGGGGGACCGACGGCAGCAACCAGTACGAGTCTCAATTTGAGCATTCAATATTGGACATCGCGAGGGTTTGCGGTGTTGGATGTGAACTATGGTGGTAGTACGGGTTACGGACGGGAGTACCGGTCCCGACTCGATGGCTTGTGGGGGGTGGTGGATGTGGATGATTGTGTGAATGGGGCGTTACATCTGGCGGCGCTGGGTTTGGTGGATGGGAACCGAATGGCGATCGCTGGTGGTAGTGCGGGGGGTTACACCACACTTTGCGCCCTCACCTTCCGCGATGTGTTTAAAGCCGGAGCCAGTTATTATGGGGTCAGCGATTTAGAGGCTTTGGCTCGGGATACTCATAAGTTTGAGGCGCGCTATTTAGACCGCCTCATCGGTCCCTATCCCGATCGACAAGACCTGTATCAAGAGCGATCGCCCATTCACCATTGCGCCCATCTCTCCTGTCCCGTCATCTTCTTTCAAGGTCTCGAGGACAAAGTAGTGCCCCCCAACCAAACCGAAAAGATGGTAGAATCCCTCAAAGCCAAAGGCTTGCCCGTCGCCTACATCCCCATCCCCGGCGAGCAACACGGTTTCCGGCGCGCCGAAAATATCAAACGCGCTCTCGAAGGCGAATTTTACTTCTACTCCCGCGTCTTTGGATTTGAACCCGCCGACGATTTACCCCCAGTCCCCATTCACAACCTGTAAATTTGTCACTTGTCACTTGTCCTTGGTCATTTGTCCTTGGTCATTTGTCCCTTGTCACTTGTTACTTCTCACTTGTCCTTTGGCTGCGGTTGCTTGCGTTGGGTTTCGTTCCTCAACCCAACCTACAGTAAGTAGTCACCAAATGACTTCAGGACAACAGACCAATGACAAAGGACTAATGACCAAGCCAACCTTTTACAGCTCAGCGTCCCCGTGATGTTGGTAGCCACTATCTTATTTTTCTTTGTCACCCAAGATAAACAAGTCACCAAATGGGAAGGCTGGCTGTTTTTTCTATTATATGCCTGGTTTACCGGCAATCTATTCGGAATTTTATAGGAGGATATTTCAGTTTTGTATAGTCATATGTTTAGCCGCAATAGACTAGGGATAGCTTGTTCACCAGTCGTTTAACACATTGCCCTCACCCTAAATCCCTCTCCTATCCCCCCTACCCCCCTGTAAACAAAACATTTATTCCGCTGACTCCCCCCGGACAACAAAACATTTATGACGCTGGCTCCCCCCGAACAACAAAACATTTATGACGCTGACCCCCCCCTTTCAAAGGGGGGGGGATAAAGGGGGGAGGGAGAGGGACTTTGAAGATGGATTGCATTATCTCAAGAAAAACTATATGTAACAAACCGCATAGGGGCTAATGGCCATTCCCCCCTACAATACATCACTAAATCTCAATGGGATAAGTCCTGAAATCGTGATAAACACCATCAATTCCAAGAGGAAGCCAGGAAAATGAACCAAAAACTAAATGGCGACCAACTAGAGCAAGTAGTCGCCGAGGTGGAACGCCTCCACCAGAATCGTCAAGAAGAGCTGAACCGAGAACAAGTGCAAGAGATTTTGCAGGAGTTGAATTTGCCCGGGGATTTGCTCGATGAGGCCCTGGTACAAGTACAGCGGCGTTCCGCATTAGCTCAACAGCAGCGGCGACATCTGTGGCTGGGAGTGGGAGCGATCGCCGGTTTAGTGGTAATCTTAGCTGGTGGCGCCTTCTGGATCTATGGCACCAACCAACAAATGGCTGCTATATCCAGCTATGAAGACAGCCTCAGCCTAGCAGTAGAAAAGGGTAGCAACATTCAGGAAATCAACCGGCAAGACAGTCCCGAAGTTTACTACCGAGTCAGCATACAAAATGCGCCACTGGGGAAAAAATTATCTCTCCAGTGTGATTGGCTCGACCCCACGGGGCAAATTGCCCACCAAAACCGCTACCAAACCAGGGAAATAGATAAATCAGTATGGCCCACCCACTGCAGCTATCGCTTCCCAACTGAGGCAAAAGTCGGTCAATGGGAGGTACGCTTACTCACAGGAAAAAGACTCATCAGCTCCGAAACCTTTATCGTCAAGTAAATCAGAAACTAGGGTTGTCACTTGTAGGGGCGATTCGCGAATCGCCCCTACCAAAGGACAAATGACAAAGGACTTTTGACAAATGACAGATGAAATCTCATAGCCATGACTTTATCGGTTATTGGGGTCATGCTACCCCGGAACTTGCCCCGCGACTGCGGCAAGTTACCCCCAATGGGGCCAAAATCAGCGCTGGGAGTTGGGGAGATATCCAGTGGGGTGTTGCCCGTCTGGGAATGCGCGAGGAGAACCACAGAGACAACAAAGGCAGCGAAATGGGGATCATCGCAGTGTTGTCCGCCTCTGGGTTGCCTGATGCCAAAGATGCTTGGGTAGAGGTGAGGGAAGAGCAGTTGATTTTAGGGCGAGAACCCTTTGGGCGGGTTCCCCTGTACTGGACTCAGGAGGGAAATGTCATTTGGTTTGCCTCCCGACTTCAGATGATGCTGGCTTTGAAACCACAACTGCATATCAGCATTCCCGGTTTTTATGGTTATACCTGCTTCTCTTACGTTCCTACTCCTCTGACGCCGGTGGCGGAGGTTTATAGTCAACCGGCGGGAACTGAAATCCTGTGGCAATTGACAAATGCGGGATTAACAGAGTCGAGAAATCAATATCAGTGGTGTTCTCAACCACACCAGGTGAGGGATGAAACCGAAGCCATTACCCGCGTGCAAGGGCTCTTAGAGGAGGCTATTAGCTCTCAAATTGCCCATTTGCCCTCAGAACCGGTGGGGGTGTTCCTGTCTGGGGGGTTGGATTCCTCAGTTGTCGCCGCCTTGCTAGTGCGCATGGGAGTGCAAGTCCGGGGTTATACCCTAGATTTTGGTCCCGACTTGGCCCCGGAGTGGCCCTATGCGGAACAAGTGGCGAACTGGTTAAAAATTCCGTTGGTGAAAGTCCCCGTGACGCCAAACCGAGTCCGCAAGGCAATGGCGGCGACGGCGCAGGCTCTGGATATGCCTTTTGGTGATGGGGTGACAGTTCCTTTATACTTACTCTCAGAAGCGGCGCGGCAAGACACTACGGTGGTTTTTAATGGCGAAGGAGGAGACCAACTGTTTGCTGGTTGGACAAATAAACCGATGATTGCGGCGGGGATTTATCGTACAGAACATCCGCAAGACAAGGGCAATTTTACCGAGCAATACCTGCGCACATTTCACCGCCTCGCGGGTTATGAGGCGGCGGTATTTCCTGAACCCCTCCAGGCGGTACTGGCAGATATTGACCCGGGAGATTGGTTGCGCGAAGCGCTGGATCCGTCGTTTTGTGATGGACTGTTGCACCGGTTGCGCAGGGCAAGTTTGATGCTGAAAGGGGCGCAAAATATCCACCCTCGGGCGACGGCTTTGGCGCGGTGGTGGGGTTTGGATGTGCGATCGCCCTTCTGTCACTTGCCCCTCGCCGAATATCAATTTCAGCTTTCCTCGGACTTGTTTCTCCGGGGTTCGTGCGAAAAGTACATCCTCAAACGCGCCGCCGCCCCTTGGCTCCCCCCAGAAATTATCTGGCGGCAAAAACGCGGGATGGGCGTCCCCCTCACCCATTGGTGTTTAAATAAATTGTGGCCAGAAGTCTATCGTTGGCTTAACCCCCAAGTGTTGCGAGCTGAAGGTAGATTAAATCCCGACCTCCTCAGCCAAACTCTGCGGGGTAAATTTGGTGGGAACATCTACAGTCGCCGCATCGGTGAAATCCTTTGGTTACTCCTGATGTGGCAGCTCTGGCGCTCCGAAGTTTTTGGCGAAACAGTCAGCGGCCCATCCCCCTTGTCAATGGTCATTGGTCATTGGTCATTGGTCATTGGTCAGTTGACAAGGGACTGGTAGGGGTTTGGTCGCCAAACTACAAATGACAAATGACAAAGGATAAATGACAAAAACCCCTTTTGCCCCAGAGGTAGCCCGCTCATTACTGACTACCTACGGCTCCCCCCTATACGTCTATCAAGAAACTGTCCTACGACAGACGCTCGATCGGATTACCAAATCCATTCCCTATAAACAGACTCAGTTTCACTTTGCCTGTGTCACCAATGGCAGCATCCCCCTGATGCAGATTTTTCATAACTGCGGTTGGGGACTCCACGCCAACAGTCCGGGAGACGTTTACCTCGGACTCAAAGCAGGATTTGATCCGAAACAAATAGTTTACAGCGGCAGCAATCTCAACCCCACTGAAATGCAGCAGTTATTAGACTGGGGCTTGGGCAAGTTTAATTTAGACAGCATCTCACAACTGCAACTATTTGCCGATGTGGCGACTAAAACTGATAAAATCATCAGCAACCTAAAATTAGGATTGCGCCTGAACTTGCCTGAGCTTACCGGCGACAGCCGCATCGGCGTGCATCCCGATGAATTTCCGGCAGCCGCGAAGATTGCTCGCCAATCTGGTTTACGCTTAGGGGGACTCCATTTTTATCGTGGTACTGGCACCAATGCCACTGCCGCATTTACTCAAGTCATCCAGCAGCTAATCGGTATCTGCCAATTGTTGCCGGATTGGGAATACCTAGATTTTGGCGGCGGTTTCGGCTATCCTTACCACCATGACGGCGCGGCTTTTGACTGGGAAAAATTCGGTGCTGAATTAACTACAGCACTGCAAAGCCTACCCCAGTCCAAAACCTTGATTATAGAACCAGGCCGATCGGCTGTAGCGGCTTGCGGCTGCATCCTGGCTACAGTAGTGGCAGTGAAGTGGCAAGGAGAAAAGCAACTCTTGGGAGTAGATACCACCGTGGCTAATTTATCGGTGCCGTCCGTTCACGGCGGCTACCGGGAAATCGTCACCTGGGAGCAACCGGTTAGGGGCGAACAGCAAAACGCCCCCAATGTTTATCCTACAGATGTGTGTGGCAATACCACTTATTCCCGTGACTATTTAGGGCGGAATTGCCTACTCCCAGCTTTACAACCGGGAGACATTATCGCCATTTTAGATACCGGTGCTTACGGTTATGCGATGTCTTCCCATTTCCTGCACCGGCCTCGCCCAGCGGAAGTTTTAATTACTGCCAATGGCGAGGACAGGTTGATAAGAAAGCGGGAAGATTACAGCGTTTTATTGAGCAATCAAGTTTTCGGGTAGAGGGGGCATTATGAAATGTATTGTTTGTGGGACAAAGAATAATCTAAAAGAACGCAAGGCCAATCAGGGACGCTGCAAACGGTGTCAACAACCCTTTGCATTTGAGCCTAGCACGATGGGAGCTGTGCAAATTACTGACTCACTTTTTGATAAATTTATCGATCATATTTCTGACAATAAAAGTCTTTATTATACCCAAGATCAGCTTTTATACTTGGTCAATAAGAGGCTAGAACATAAATCTAAGCGAATGGCGAAAGTGACCAAATTTATCGGCGGGCTCATAGCAGCGGGCTTAGGTGTGGTCATTTTGATGTTTTCTCAACAGCTATTTATCGTTTATGCGGTGGTGGCGGCAATTGCTCTGGTGTTATTCCTGGTGATAGCCAAAAAGCCAAAAGCCCAATCTTTTGTAGTGCCGCGCAGTCAGCTATCCGGGTGGATTAATCGGTGGAATTCCTTAAATCGGACAGTTGCGAAAATGCTGCCCCCGCCGCGTCAAGAAGAGGAGGGGGCGCCAGTGAGTGAAGAACTGAAAGATTACAGTTTTGACCGGTTAGTAGTGTGCGATCGACCTGAAATCGCCCAGATGCTCATCGCCAACAACTTCCACTTTGAAAATAACTGTGCCATCCTCAGCTTCAACGGTTATCCCCAAAGTATTTTCACCACCGTATTGGAAATGCTCCGCCGCAACCCAGACCTAAAAGTTTATGCGCTTCACGATGCTACCCCTCGCGGTGTAAGTTTAGTTTATCACCTGCAAACCAGTCCCACCTGGTTCTGTACCAGCAACGTCGCTATTTACGATTTGGGATTGCTCCCTCGCCAAATTATGAAAAATTCCCAGATTTTTCTGCAAAAATCAACTGAATCCGCCGCCGAAGCCCAACAACTACCTGCACCGGTGAAGGAAAAATTATCCCCTGCGGAAATAACCTGGTTGGAAGCAGGCAACTATGTGGTTTTGGATGTTTTTAGCCCCAGAAAGCTGCTGCAAGTAGTCTCCCAAGGGATTATCAAAAGCCGCGATATGCTCCCAGGAGATGGCTCCGGCTCTATCATTGATGGTGAGGGCACCGCTTGGACCTTCACTACCGGCGTCGGGGTTTTACTGGCTGATGATAATTTCGGTTGATGGTTTTTTGTCCTTTGTCCTTTGTAATTTGTCCTTTGTAATTTGTCATTTGTCATTTATCCTTTGGTAGGGGCGATTCGCGAATCGCCCGTACAAGTGACAAGTGACAAGGGACAAGGGACAAGGGACAAGGGACAAATGACCAATGACTACTTCCCATTGACTTGCAGCCAAATTTCTAAACTGGTTAGTAACCACAGTTTGACGCCATAACGTCGCCAGGTATCTCCCCGGTAGTCTAACCAATTTTTGATAAATTGTTGGTTTAAATAAGGGGCAATAGCGGCTTGTTTATTTAAGAGCAATGAGCGAGCTTGCCGCCGCCATTGCTGGGCAAACCACAGGTTAACTGGCACCATCATGCCACTTTTGGGTCTGGTTAAAATAGTCTCTGGGAGTAAATCGGCGACGGCTTGTTTTAAAACGGCTTTTTCATCGGCGCCTGCGAGTTTATATTGGGGCGGAATTTGCAAGCTAAGTTCTACTATCCTCTGGTCAAATAAGGGGGAGCGTGCCTCTAACATAGAGGCACGAGTCATGTTATTGACTTTGGTGAGGATGTGGTCAGCGCCTTTATATCTGATATTGAGTAACATCAGGCTATTTAGGTAGCTGGCATCGGCGGCGGTGAGATGGGGGGCAAATAGGGAGGGTTCTTTTTGCACTGCTGCCCAAATATCTGGCTGCAATAGTTGGGGCAAGTCGGGAAAGCATTTCTGAAAGGAATTTAGGTAAGCCTCTATTTTTTTATCGCTGCTGTAGTCGCTCTCTAAGCTGCTGGCTGTGGCAATTTGGCTGTAGAGAGCATCCAAGAGCATGGGTTTGTTTTTTGGTCCGGCAAAACAGGGGTCGCCGCCTTCGCCGTTGAAAATGACGGTGACGGTTTGCCTTGCTATTTGTCCCATGATATAGTTGGGGACGGTGAGGGGGTCGCCGATCGGGTCGTCTAAATTGGCCATCGTGATGGGAAGCAATTCCCACATCTGCTGGGGGGTGATTTCTATAATATGGTGGTGGGTGCCACAGTGAGAGGCGACTAAGCTGGAAAATTCCAATTCATTGGGATAGTCTGAGCCAAAATGAATCGAGTAAGTATGGATGGGTTGGGGATGTAATTTGGCGGCGATCGCGGTGACACAGCTAGAATCTAAACCACCGGATAAATAAGCGCCGACCGGTTCATCCACCGGCAAAGATTCGGTGACAATTTGCTCTAAAAGTAAGCGCAATTGTGCCGCGTACTGTGCTAAACTAAGTGTGGTATTTTGAATATCTACTCCGAGCTGCCAGTAGGGTTGAGGTTCCCTATCTACTCCTAAACATATCAATGTCCCAGGGGGCAACTCGCGCACTTGTTGCCACATGGTTCTTTCCCCAGGAACGAAGGCGCAGGCGAGATAGTCTCGCAAGGCAATTAAGTCTAATTCTCGGGAATGATAGGGGTTGAGGGTACTTAGGCGCGGGGCAACTCGCTGCACTGGCCCGGTGGTGGTGTAGTATAGGGTGCTAGCCCCCGCCCGATCGCGCCCCAGCCACAGTTTCCCCTCCTCCCGGTCCCATACTGCCACAGCAAACGCTCCCTCCAGCATCCCGATGCAGTCGCTTCCCCACCGCTCCCACATTTGCGCCACCAACTGCCAGGAGTTAGCCGCCGTTGTTCTCCCTAACCGCCCAGACAATGACCGTTCGTTAGTCAACCATATATCTCCCACTACGGCAAACCGTCCTCCCGGACTCACTTCTGGTACAGCTCCCGCTGTTACCAAAGCATCAGGCTGATGGGGGGCGTCGCATCCCCAGGCGAGATGCCAACTGGGAATTACAGGTTGTGGTAAGGTGGAGGGTCGCCGAGAAGTAAATATCACTGCTCAATGGAGGTTCAACGTCTTTAGCGATTTTAGCGTCCTTGGTGTCATAAGGCAATTTGTCCTTGGGTAGGGATTCTTTTGTCCTTTGTCCTTTGTCCTTTGTCATTTGGTTATTCATACAAGTGACAAGTGACAAGTGACAAGTGACAATAAAATAGGCAAAAATAACATGAGAATTGGGCTAAAGCCCAACTACAAACCTTGGTGAAATCTCTAGAAAAAATCTATTTTATTGCTTTGCTGCCCCCGGCAGATTTTCAAGCCGAAGTTACCACTATTAAAGAATATTTTGCCGCTCAATATAACAGCATTCATGCTTTAAAATCGCCGCCGCACATCACTTTACAGGCTCCGTTTAAATGGGAGGAGGGGCGGTTGCCGGAATTGGCCAAATCTCTCTCTGAATTTGCGGCTAACTACCCGCCAGTACCAATTATTCTTAGTGGGTTTGGGGCTTTTTCTCCCCGGGTAATTTACATTAATCCCCTGAAAACGCCGGAGTTGATGGCGGTGCAGGCGGATTTAACCGCTCGCCTGCAATCAGATTTGGGCATTGTGGATGAAAAAGATAATGGGCGTCCCTTTGCGCCGCATATGACTGTAGCGTTTAAGGATTTATCTAAATCGGCTTTTAAGGCGGCTTGGCCAGAATTTCGGCAGCGCCCTTTATTTTTTCAGTTTGATGCTACTCATCTCACTTTATTAGTCCATGAATCTGGGCGCTGGCACGTGAAATCGGAGTTTCCCTTTGTCATTAGTCCCTAGTCACTGGTCATTGGTCATTTGTCCTTTGTCATTTGTGGAGAAGAAACCGGGTTTCTGCGGAGAATCTCCGTCTGGGTACGAGGCTCTGCATAGAAACCCGGTTTCTGGGGGACAAAATTTTCGGGTTAGAATCGAAGTGGTAGCGAAGAAACCCCGTTTTTAGAAAGATTATGTCAGTGACAATCCAGCAATTGAGCCAGTGGAAGCAACAGGGAAGAGCGATCGTCGCCCTGACGGCTTGGGATTATAGTTCGGCGAAGCTGTTGGATGCGGCGGGGGTGGATTTAATTTTAGTGGGGGATTCCTTGGGGATGGTGGTTTTGGGCTACGATACCACCCTCCCCGTTACCCTAGAAGAAATGCTCCATCATGCGAAGGCGGTGGTTAGAGGGGTGAAAAATGCCCTGGTAGTGGTGGATTTGCCGTTTATGACTTACCAAGAAAGCCCCCAGCAAGCGCTACAATCGGCGGGGCGAGTCCTGAAGGAAACCGGAGCCAAGGCGGTGAAACTGGAGGGGGGCTATCCGGAAATGGCGGAAACAGTACGCCGTTTAGTGGCGGCGGGGATCCCGGTTTTGGGTCATGTGGGATTGACACCGCAATCAGTTCATCAGTTGGGATGGCGTCAACAGGGCAAAAGTGCGGCGGCGAAAGCGCAAATTTTGGCGGAAGCTCTGGCTCTGGAGGCGGCGGGAGCTTTTGCGGTGGTGTTGGAACATATTAGTCCGGATTTGGGGGCGGAGATATCCCAAAAACTGATGATTCCTACGATTGGGATTGGTGCGGGTCCTGATTGCGATGGCCAAATCCTGGTAGCTCACGATTTATTGGGGATGTCGGAGCGCTTACCACCTTTTGCTAAGGCTTATGCTAATTTGGGGTCTCTGGCCACATTGGCGGTACAGCAATATGCGGCGGAAGTGCGATCGCGGCAATTTCCCCTGGGGACGAATTCCTGAATTGCCATTTTCTCGGCGTCAGCTTGGCTGGCATGATTGTCTTTGCCTACAGCTATTTAAACTTTAGACATCTCCAAAAATATCGATTTGTCAACGGTGCAATAAGGGTTTCAGCCGCTTTTCTGGAGATGTCTTTTGGTGCGGGAAACGATTACCGTGGGGCAGCGTCGCGATCGATTGGCAGAAACAACCCCCGGAAGTCCGCTTAAATGTGCGATCGAGCCTCCCTATCACCCCCAAGCAGGTTCAAAGCGTCGAATGCCCATTCCAGGGGTCCTCCCATCTACCCTGTAACTGCCCTCCGGAAAAGGGGTGATGTTTGTGCTAAAACTTGTTAAGCAAATAGGATGGAATTAATGACTGCTACAACTGCTCAACTAAAACACGAAGTCAAAGACCTTTCCCTGGCTCCCTTGGGGAAACAGCGGATCGACTGGGCCGGTCGGGAAATGCCGGTACTAAAGCAAATCCAGGAACGCTTTGGTAGGGAAAAACCTTTTGCGGGAATTCGCCTGGTGGCTTGCTGTCACGTGACCACGGAAACTGCCCATCTGGCGATCGCTCTCAAAGCTGGTGGCGCTGACGCTTTGTTAATTGCTAGCAACCCCCTCAGCACCCAAGATGATGTGGCCGCTTGCCTTGTGGCTGATTACGGTATCCCGGTGTTTGCCTTCAAAGGAGAAGATAACGCCACTTATCACCGCCATGTGCAAATCGCGCTGGACCATAAACCTAACATTATTATTGATGATGGCAGCGATGTTACCGCCACTTTAATCCAAGAGCGGCAACACCAAATCCCCGATATTATTGGTACTACGGAAGAAACCACCACAGGTATTGTCCGCTTACAAGCGATGTTCAAAGACGGGGTACTGACTTTCCCGGCGATGAATGTCAATGATGCGGAAACTAAGCACTTTTTTGATAACCGCTACGGTACGGGCCAATCTACTCTCGATGGCATTATCCGCGCTACCAATATTCTCCTGGCGGGTAAAACTGTGGTGGTCGCCGGTTACGGTTGGTGCGGTAAGGGTACGGCCATGCGGGCTCGGGGCATGGGTGCTAATGTGATTGTCACAGAAATCAATCCGGTGAAGGCGATCGAAGCCACGATGGACGGTTTCCGAGTGATGCCAATGGTGGAAGCTGCCCCCCTCGCCGACATATTCATCACCGTTACGGGCAACAAACATATCATCCGCAGCGAACATTTCCAGGTGATGAAAGACGGCGCGATCGTCTGCAATTCCGGTCACTTCGATATCGAAATTGACCTGAAAACTCTGGAGTCTATGGCTTCTGAAATCCGCACAGTCCGGCCTTTTACCCAAGAATACCGCCTCAAATCCGGTAAATCGGTAGTGGTACTCGGAGAAGGGCGCTTAATCAACCTCGCAGCGGCGGAAGGACACCCCAGTGCCGTGATGGATATGAGTTTTGCCAACCAAGCGCTGGCTTGCGAATATTTGGTGAAAAATAAAGGCAAACTAGCTCCCGGATTGCACTCCATTCCCGCTGAATTAGATGGGGAAATTGCTGCCCTCAAACTCAAGGCAATGGGCATCAATATTGATACCCTCACTGCCGAGCAAGTTGATTATATGAACTCCTGGACTTCAGGAACCTAGGTTCCTGAAACTGGTAATTCCAGAAACCGGGTTTCTTCACTCAATCTGGGTTCAGACACCAAGACGATCGCAGAAACCCGGTTTCTTCCGGCTGGGCTAAAGCCCAACTACGAGCCTACACAACTACGAGCCTACAAGTGAGAATTAGCAACTGTGGCTAGATTATCTGCTGAATTACAACGGTATTTTTTTGCTGAGGACTGCCCACCCCAGGTAAAATTGGCAGATATTCTGCAACTGGCGGGAGAGCGGACTTTTGGGTTTTTGTTCGTGCTGCTGTCTGTGCCTTCGGCTCTGCCTTTGCCCGCTGCTGGTTACTCGACTCCTTTTGCGATCGTCATGTTTATGCTGGCATTGCAACTGATGACAGGTGCCACCAAACCCTGGCTACCAGCCCGGATGCTCAACAGCTCGATGGCGCTGACGAAGGTGCAATGGTTCTTGAAGGCAGCAATGCCGTGGTTGCAACGCATGGAGGTGGTATGCCGTCCCCGGTTGACTTTTATCTGTACGGGCAGGTTGGGAAGAGCGGCGATCGGTCTGGCGGTGGCTCTGATGTCGATTTTTATGATGATGCCCATCCCCGGAACTAATACCGTACCTTCTCTCGGGGTTTTAACTGCTGGCTTTGGCTTGCTTGATGACGATGGCGCTATTACCCTAGCCGGGTTGGTGATCTGCGTTCTTGGGTTTGCCTTCTCCGGTTCAATTCTCATCGCCCTTTCGATGGGGGCTCCCACGGTGGTGGACTATCTCAAACAGTGGCTCGTTAAGTGAGGTAGTGCCATTTGATCAACAACAAGCCTCAAATGGCATCAAAATGATATCAAAATGATATCGAGTGCCAAGCCGGAGGTGGGCTCACCTCCGTTTAACATCTACGGAGTTGATGCCCATGTTTTCTGATGCCAACTCGTTATTGCAGCTACTGACGGATTTGCCCGCAGTAATTAAAACTTTCGGCTTAGTGGGCGTCTGGGCGATCGTCTTTGTCGAAACCGGTTTATTTTTCGGCGTTTTCCTCCCCGGCAACAGTATGCTGTTTACTGCCGGGGTTTTTGCTTCCCAGGGATTGTTTCATATCGGCTGGCTCACCCTCGGGGTGTTTGTCTGTGCCGTTCTCGGTAACAATTTAGGTTATTATACGGGCTATCGCTACGGTCGGAAATTATTCAGCAAGGAAGATTCTTGGCTTTTTCACAAAAAGCACTTAATCAATGCCCATAATTTCTATGCCCGCCACGGCAAAGAAACGATTTTAATGGCGCGCTTTCTCCCGATTATCAGGACTATGGGCTGTATTGTCGCAGGCATGGCGGCAATGAATTATCGCGTCTTCCTAGTTTACAATGTTATGGGTGCTGTGGTTTGGGGTTTCGGTATGCCTCTGCTAGGCTACACCCTCGGCAATCTCATCGGCGAAGACATTGATAAATATTTGGTGCCGATTATTTTGTTAATAATTACTTGTTCTTGTACTACTTCTCTATTTCATCTGTACCGCGAACACAAAGCCAATCAAAATCAAAACAAATATTGATGAAAATATTGATGATATAGTAAATTCAAATAACAATGAGACAAGCCAGAGCCGTAGTAGGGTGGGCAGTGCCTGACCGAGGAGTCTCTTCATCACCAGTAGCAGTAGGGGCGATTCGCGAATCGCCCCTACTGCCCACCCTACAGAACTGACAAAACCAGATTTTTGGGAGAGGTTCTAGAATATCAACCAATCTGCTAGATTAACCAAGAATTTATCACCAGTTAACTTGAGGGAGGTTTCAGCGTGGAATTAGAACCAACAGAGCCAGTAAAGGTGGCGAAACGGCCATCGGTGCTAAAACGGGCTTACGACTGGGTAATCGCCTGGAGTGAAACTCCTTACGGAACTGTGGCACTGTTTGTGTTGGCTTTTGTGGAGTCTTCTTGTTTCCCGATTCCGCCAGATGTGCTGCTGATTGCTCTATGTGTGGGCAACTCTAAATCAGCTTTCCGGTTTGCGGCTATCTGTACTGTGGGTTCGGTACTTGGTGGGATTGCGGGATACGGAATTGGGTTACTGGCTTTTGATACGATCGGTCAGCCCCTAATGAAAATGTACGACCCAGACGAGAAGGTTTTCGGTGAGGTAAAACATCTCTACGACACCTGGGGTTTTTGGGGGGTGCTGATGGCGGCAATTACCCCTATTCCTTATAAGGTGTTTACCATTGCCTCGGGGTTGTTTAAGTTTAGCTTCTCTCAGTTCATGCTAGCGTCGGTCCTGGGACGCGGCTTTAGGTTTTTCTTGGTGAGCGGGCTGATTTTTTGGGGGGGCGATCGGCTCAAAGACTGGATCGAAAAATACTTCGATTGGCTCGCCTGGGGTTTCCTCGCCATCCTCATTCTCGGATTTGGCATCTTAAAACTGCTCTAATCTGCCCTCCCCTGGGGAGACCCTTACAGGGGCAGGTTTTTTAGATTCAAGAAGTATTGAGGCCAAGTGGAGTGGGATGACCAGGCCAAGGTTGAGGAAGTAACGAGGGCATCCTAATTGGCTGACCATTGAGTAAATCCGCCAAAATTTTGAGTAAACCCA
>DVDU01000127.1 GCA_015296065.1 Oscillatoriaceae cyanobacterium M33_DOE_052
CGCTCTTCCGATCTCAGTCTCCCCGTCTTCCCCCTCTTCCCCCTCCTCCCAGTCTCCCCGTCTCCCCGTCTCCCCCTCACCCCATGCCTACCGTGGGGACCCTCACCCCCCAAAAAATTTTTTGCCCCTGACGCATAATTTCCCCCATATCTCCCCAATAAGTATATAGGGGTCGGGTAGGGAGCGGCTCTAGGGCCGCTCCCTCTTATCCCTAGGACTACAAGCTGCCATTGGCTCACGGATGTCTCAGAAGTGAGCTAATTTCCTATGGGGATAATTTGTCAAGTCCAATGCTACAGCTTCATCAAAACTTTAAAAATCTCAGTGCCTTTGTAAAGTTTAGATGAAGACCAGATTAATATTCATTGATTTGTGAGTTTTGGAGTAGATTTGATTTGAGCAATTTTTTTTGATTAAATTGCCAACAATTAGTCAAAAATTTGCCATGTTTTTTCATTTTTTGAGGAAACATATTATGGTGGTGTTTTTTAAAACTCACCCTTTATTTAGCCAATTAAGTGATTATTGATTTTGGCAATAACCGCTACGTCAGGGGAGCAAAAATATGTCTATTTTAGAGATTGACGCTTTTAATGGCAGCTATAGTTACACCGATGGTGTGACTGGTCTAGAACCTACGGATATTTACCAGTTGCCTTTGCTAGAATCGGGGAATCTGCGGTTGGCATTGGGAGGTTTGAGCGCACCGGTGGCGTTGGAGGTGCGCGATGAGTTGGGGACGCTGTTGCGCACGGTGGAGATTGATGCCAGCAATCCCGAAGCGATTAATTTATCTGACCTGTCGGCGGGAAATTATTTCCTACAGGTGGCGAGGACAAATAAGAACACAGGCTATAACCTGAATATCGATACGATTACGGGTCAGCAGGTGGATTCGGGGTTTTTTGTGTCTGATGAGGAGTCAATGACTTTAGATATCCTCACCGGGGGTAATACTCCACAGGAAATCGCTGTGGTTAATTTGGAGGGGATGGAGCAATTCAACCCTGGTTCTGAAGCGTATATTAAAGAAGCAGCTCGCCGAGCGCTGAGTAATTCTGCTTTGGGGCGGGTTTTGGTTTCTGGAAGTGGTAATCAGACTGGGTTAAGCGGGGTTTTCCCCTGGGAACGTGAAATTTCTGGTAATTTTGATGGGGCGCCATCTCGGTATGCGGCGACTTTTACCGCGCAACCGGGGGATAAGTTTGCCTTGATGGCGGTGAGGAATAACACGATTCAGAATGTGTTTGATAATCCTCAAGTCACCGGGAGCAAAAGTCCGGTGTTTTCTCTAGAAGAGGCTGGGGGTGCGGGTGGTTTTGCCATTACTCAGTCGGAGCTGGCTAATGGCACTACCTTTAGCATCGATAAAAATGGCAATGTGAAGGAGACGGTGATTTATATCTCCAAACCTGAGCCAGAACCAACACCGCCAGTGGTGGTGCCACCATTGGTGGATGAATCGTCAGTGGTGGTGCCACCAGTGGTGGATGAATCGTCAGTGGTGGTGCCACCAGTGGTGGATGAATCGTCAGTGGTGGTGCCACCAGTGGTGGATGTGGGGGGAAATAATCTCCCGCCGAAGGTGTCAGATATTACGGCGCAAATGGATCCTTTGGGGAAATCGGTGACGATCGCGGGGACGGTGAGCGATCGCAATGGCGCCAGCGATATTGAGCGGGTGGAGTTTTTGCTCCATACGGCTGGGGACAGTTGGATCACTTTGGGTACTACCAGCAGTTTCACCGTGGATGCGGCGGATGGCGAGCAAGTCAGCTTTAATTATGCTTGGACTCCAAATTTAGATTTAGCTGCAGGTAGCTATAAGGTGAAGGCGATCGCCTACGATCGGGAGGGCAAGTCCAGTAACGCCAGTTTGGCAGACTTGGACATTTTGGCAGACTTGAAAATTACTGATCCCTCCGATGATTCTGAAACGACAGAAAAAAATCTCCCGCCGAAGGATTTAAATTTCACGGCGCAAATGGATACTGTGGGGCAATCAGTGGCGATCGCGGGGACGGTGAGCGATGACAATGGCGCCAGAGATATTGCGCTGGTGGAGTTTTTCCTCCATACTGGTGGCGACAGTTGGACCACTTTGGGTACTACCGACAGTTTCACTGTGAATGCGGCGGATGGCGAGCAAGTCAGCTTTAATTATGCTTGGACTGCGGATTTAGCTGCAGGTAGCTATAAGGTGAAGGCGATCGCCTACGATCGGAAGGGCCAGCCCAGTGACGCCAGTTTTGCAGACTTGAACATTATTGATATCCCCGATGATCCTGAAACGACAGAAAACAATCTCCCGCCGAAGGTTTTAAATTTTACGGCGCAAATGGATGCTGTGGGGAAATCGGTGACGATCGCGGGGACGGTGAGCGATCGCAATGGCGCCAGCAATATTGAACGGGTGGAGTTTTTCCTCCATACGGCTGGGGATAGTTGGACACCTTTGGGTACTATCAGCAGTGTCACCGTGGATGCGGCGAATAGTGAAACAGCCAGCTTTAATTATGCTTGGACTCCAAATTTAGATTTAGCTGCAGGTAGCTACAAGGTGAAGGCGATCGCCTACGATCGAGGGGGCAAGCGTAGTAACGCCAGTTTGGCAGACTTGGACATTTTGGCAGACTTGAACATTATTGATATCCCCGGTACTTCTGGCTCGACAAACCCAACAGATCCGGTTACTCCTCCAGATCGGCTTCCCGGCAGCCCCGAAGGGTTGGATTTTACCATTTTACCCATCTACACCAATGAGGAAACCCTGAGTTTAACCGGGGGTAAAGTGCAGGACACCGATGGCACCGATGATATTGATAAAATTCAGTTTTTCCTCCGCACTGTTGGCGGCGAATGGGTGGAATTTGGGGAGGGCAAGTCCCTCACTGCGGCTGGAGATGGAGTAACTCGGTTTGATTTCAGCCATGATTTGACTGGCTTAACACCGGGGAGCTATCAGTTGCGGGCAGTGGCTTATGATAAAGCCGGAAAACCGAGCAACTTCAAGGAGCGAAATTTTGCCATAATTACCGAACCCGGTGGCGAGGGATTATCCGACGAGCTGCGAGTAGATTTGGCTGGGGCAGCAAATTTGGATCGCTACAACCGAGAAGATTTGGCAGCAACAAAGCAATCGGTAGTCTGGGTGACTCCGGGTCGATCGGCAACGGATTTAGCGACATCGTTGGGTGCAGTCAATTTGGGAGAAACGGGACAGATTCCCAATACCTATATCTGGGAATTTCCCGTACCACCGGACGGGCAGAATACCCCAGAATATATTGCTAACCGTCTAGCATCATTGCCCGGGGTAGAATTTGCCTATCCCAATGTGCCCGTACCGATCAAATTAATGAGTACATCCTCTGATGATGGGTATAAATATCCGCAATGGAATTTGCAATCATGGGTTAATCCCGACGTGCCTTCTAGTATTGCGGATGCTTGGAAAATTATCAGCCAGCGCACTAATTTACCCGTGCGGGGACGGGATGCGGTAATTGGCATTGTTGATGATGGGGTTGATTATGATCACCCAGAGTTTGTCAATCGGTATAAGTCTGGTGTGAGTTGGGATTTTAGCGATGGTGATGCGGACCCGTTCCCCCAATCTAACCGCACATTTAGCGCCAATGTGTTGGATTATAATGTACGTCCCAATTATGTGCGGTTTAATCTGCCCGTGACTTTAACGGGACTGGTGACAGATGTCACGTTAAATTTAAAACTAGCATCGGGTCTGGGGAAAGGTCAGCTAGATGGTTTAACTTTTAAACTCTATAGTCCCAGTGACCAAGCTAAAGAACCGTTTGATTGGCTTTCTTATGCGGGACTTTGGTGGCGATATCCAGGGTGGCATGATGTTAACGGCAGTAAATATACGGGATTTACGCCGAAACCGTCCATGAAAGCGGGTGAGAGCTTTAGCATGGAGAATGATTTTGATGGCATCTATGCGGGCGGAACGTGGCAATTAGAAGTCAGTTTTGACCCTTATTATAAGTCATATAATCCTGAAAACATCGCGAAAAGCCTGATTGAGTCTTGGTCTTTGGATGTGGAAACGGCTAATCCTCACGGCACAGCGGTGACGGGAGTAGCAGGGGCAGGTGGTAATCTGTTATCTGGGGTGGCGCCAGAGAGTCAATTTGCGGCGTTGCGGCTGATTGGCACGGTGGAAGCGGTGACGAGTACCTATGATACGCCGGGAAGCACGATCGCCAATGCGCTATTCCAGGCAAAAACGGCGCCAGGAGGGGTGAATCGCAATAATGAGATTGATATCTTTAACAACAGTTGGGGGCCGGAATATATGCGGGAGTTCCCCCTGGCGATCGCGGCGGTGGAATCAGGATTTAAACGGGGTCGAAATGGTCTAGGCAATGTTTACATCTTTTCCTCTGGGAATGACGGCGCGAAAATTGGCCATATCAACTACAATAATTTGGCCAACTCTCGCGGGGCGATCGCGGTAGGCGCCATCACCCGCGATGGCAAGTTGGCCAAGTATAGCACCCCAGCGCCATTTGTAGTGGCTTACTCCGATAATGCTACCAATGACCCAGACTATGAGATTCTCACCACAGCCATAGTCCAGCAACAGCAAATTACTGATTTTGGCGGTACTTCAGCGGCGGCACCTTTTGTGGCGGGGGTGACTGCTTTGATGCTGGATGCCAATCCCAATTTAACAGCGCGAGATGTGCAGCATATTTTCGCAGAAACCGCCTATAAAAATGATCCAGCTCATTCCGGTTGGCGCGTCAACGGCGCTGGCTATGATGTGAATCCTCAATACGGCTTTGGGGCAGTGGACCCAGTAGCGGCGGTGAATGCGGCGATGAATTGGGCGCCGGTAGGAGAGGAAGTGAAGGTAACTGGGGGGCAAGAATTCAAAAACGTGTTGCAGGATATCAAGGAGAACGAAATTGTCACCGACAAGATTGCCATTGGGGAAGATATCACCGTCGAACGAGCGGAAGTAATTGTGGAGATTGACCATCCAGACTGGAAGGATTTAACCTTTATCCTCAAGTCTCCCGATGGCACCGAATCCACTTTGATGCACTATATCCCGGATGACGTTTATGGCATCGGCGAAACTTATACAGTGCATCCCGGTTCTAGTTACTGGGCTTTTACCTCTACCCAGCATTGGGGAGAATCTTCTCTGGGAGAATGGACGTTAGAAGTCCGCGACCAAAATCGGAACCTAATAGAAGGAAACTGGAAGGCTTGGCGACTCAATCTCTATGGTGCGGAACCTACAGTGAATGTGAAGGCGACGCAGCCGGATGCCACGGAAAGTGGCATTGAGGGTGAGTTTACCATCTCGCGCACCGGTAATACCAAAAATCCCTTGACGGTTAATTATACAGTGGGTGGCACGGCGACGAAGGACACGGATTATCAGCCGCTAACTGGGTCGGTGGTGATTCCCGCTGGCCAAAGTTCAGCCTTGGTGACAGTGAAGCCAATTTTCGATCATCCTCTGAATGAGGGTGACGAAACGGTAAAATTGACTTTGACTAGCGGGAGTGACGATAATTTCTATAATTTGGGCCGCAATCTCACGGATACGGTGACAATTGCCAACTCCACCGTGCCTCTGGATAACTGGAATGCCAAGTTTATCAATCGCACGGCGGATAATGTGGCCGATCGCACCACCTACGATTTCAGCGAACCGGTTGCTCTTCGCAATTTAGGCTATCAATCTAATAATGGCAAATTCGGTCTTAAAGTAGATTGGGGTTCCAACAGTCCGAATGCGCCGGAGGTGCAAGCGGATAACTTTGCCATGCAAACCTGGACGCGCAAGAATTTTGAAGCCGGTAAGCTGTACAAAATTGTCACCCAATCCGATGACGGCGTATGGTTCCGACTGAAGAACGCCAAAACTCGTGAGTGGGTGGGTGATAGTGTGGTGTTGGAGGATGATGGTGCTGACTGGCGCGATCGGAATGTGTCTGACACACCGCGCACCATTTTCTTTAAAGTCCCAGTAACTGGCGAATACGATTTCTATGTGGATTATTACGACAAAGATGCCGAAGCCGCTATTGATTTCACCGTAGAGGAAGCGCAATACTTTGCTGAAGATGTGGATCCTTTTTCTGAGTGGCATTCTACCATATACTGGTGGGATCGCAAGTCGGGAGAACGACCAGCGGGAGATTTCTTTGCCAATGGTGGAGACCCCAGTAATCTGATTGGGTTGGTGAACTTAGGTTCCGACATCCGCGCCGACGGCAAAAAAGGCATTTCTGTTGATTGGGGCGATGGCCCAGCTTTAGGTAAGGAGTCCCTCCCGGATAACAATTTCGCCATCCGCTCCTTCACCGAAGAGAATCTCGAAGCTGGTCGTCAGTATCAGATGCGAGTAAAAGCTGATGATGGGTTCCAGTTACTGGCGAAAAACAAAGCCACCAACGAAGTAGTTTATATCACGCCAAAAAATGTATGGCTGCCCACCACCTCTGGGGAGGAGCAAGTGATTAATTTCACCGTACCGCGAAATGGGGTGTATGAAATTTACTTCGATACTTATGAAGAGCGAGGAAATGCCTCTTTTGACTTGTCTTGGGAGGTGGTGAACTAGGCTAACGTCCGCTCTAGACCAGGAACTGTAGGAACTGTAGTAGGGTGGGCAGGGTACTGCCCACCCTACCAAATCTCGCCTGTAAGGGCACGGCATCATTAAGCTCTAGGTTTGACGAAAAATTTTGATGACGCCGTGCCCCTACGAACTGGGGTGGTAAAGATTGTAGGGTGGGCTTTCTTACTGCTCGGTTAGTCCAGAAACCGGGTTTCTTAACTAGGTCTTGGTTGAGAACCCAAAGAGTAGTAGGGTGGGCAGTACCCTGCCCACCCTACGGAAAAGGTTAATAAAATTTAACATTTTTTGGATCGCGATTAGTGGTAAATTGCAGATGATACTAAAAACCAATAAAATCTACATGAAACCAGATATTTTTTCAGGGGGCTGGCTGGTTGGCAGTCTTTCGCTTTTCTCCCTAGCATTTATCAATCCAGTTTCTGCGCAAATTGTCCCCGATGCGACGCTTCCTAATAATTCCGCTGTGACTACCGACGGCAACAATTTTGAGATTAATGGTGGCACGGTGCGGGGGGGCAATTTATTTCACAGTTTCCAGGATTTTTCTGTTCCCACGGGGGGAACGGCGATTTTTAACAATAGCTTGGAAATTCAAAATATCTTCAGTCGCATCACTGGGGGTAATCCTTCTAATATTGATGGGTTAATTCAGGCTAATGGCGCGGCAAACTTATTTTTCCTCAATCCTAACGGGATTGTTTTTGGTCCTAACGCCCAACTGAACATCGGCGGGTCATTTTTAGCCACAACGGCAAATCGGGTCAATTTTGAGGATGGCAGCTTTTTTAGCACCAATTTGAGTCCTGATGAGCCATTGCTCACTATCTCCATTCCCAATGGTTTACAATTTAACGGCACCCCGGGGACTATTGTTAATCAATCTCAAGCGGAACCAGCAGATTTTACGAACACTATCGGCACTGCTTTGGGGGTAGCGGTTAGTCCGGGACAGACCTTGGGTTTCGTGGGGGGAGAGGTCACTTTAGATAATGGCAATTTGGCCGCTTTTGAGGGCAGAATTGAATTAGGCGCAGTGGTAAATGGCTCGGTGAGCTTGACTCCCAATGACACGGGATTTGCTTTAGGATATGAGGCAGTAACGGAGTTCGGCAATATTCACTTATCCAACTCATCGGTGGTTGATGCTAGCGGTTTTGTTGGTGGTGGTGGAGCAATTCAGGTGCAAGCCAATAAACTGGTAGTGGAAAATTCCGGTATTACTAGCAGTACCTTTGGCTCTGCACCTGGTCGAGATTTTATTGTCAACGCTAGAGAAATAGAACTTAGCGGTTTTCTCCAAGTTCCAGTGCCTCCGGGTTTCCCGCTTCCAGCAGCGGGTTTCTTCAGTCAAACTCAGGGGGATGGTAATGGGGGGAATTTGCGCATAACAGCGGAGCGGTTGACCCTGAGAGATGGGGCGCAAATTTCCACCACGACAGCGGCGCCGGGAAAAGGGGGAAATTTAGACATTACCGCCGGTGAAATAGAACTGAGTGGGTTTTCTCCGGATTTCCTACCCAGTAGTTTAGTGAGTGTTGTAGAACAAGTTCCCGATAGTCCAGTGTTGGCTACGGGGAATGCAGGGGATATTACCATTAGAAGCAACAGTGTAAAAGTGACAGATGGCGCCGAAATTACCACTTCAACCGGGGGGATTGGTAATGCGGGCGATATCAGCATCTCCACGGGGCGGTTAGATGTGCGAGATAGGGCAGCAATCTCTGCCCTCACTACCACTAGCGTTCCTGGTGGGAATATCACGATTGAAACAGTGGATTTAACTATTACAGGCGGTAGCCAGATATCAGTGAATACCCTAGCCGCCGGACGCGGGGGGAATTTAACTGTTACTGCCTCGGGAACTATCGAATTACTGGGCACCGCTGCGGAGGGATTTCCCAGTGGCTTGTTTGGTCAATCTCAAGGGAGATTAGTCACAGAAAATGCGGGAGATGCGGGAGATGTGACGGTTTCTGCCCAAAATTTAATCCTGAGCGGTGGGGCGGCTATTTCTGCTGATACGTTTGCCGACGGACAGGGTGGTAATGTGACGATCAAAGTGGATGATACTATCACTATTACTGGCCGTTCCACATTGCCATTTGCTCCGGAAAGTTTACGTCCGGGAAGTTTACCAACTCAAGACGAGGATGGACGGTTGCCTAGTCGGGTAACGGTGCAAACTACAGCCCCAGGAAATGCGGGCAGTTTGCGGATAGAAACGGGGCGGCTAAATGTAGTAGATAAAGCTAAAGTGGCGGTAGATGCAGGCTTGGAGGGAGGTGCAGCAGGAGACTTGGAAGTTAATGCTACCGAATTGCGCCTGGATACGGGGATTATTAGTGCGCAAACGGCATCGGGACAGGGGGGAAATATTACCCTAGAATCGTTGGATATGCAGATGCGCCGCCAAAGTGAAATATCTACCTCGGCTGGCACTGCAGATTTACCGGGTGATGGGGGCAATATCGCGATAGGAACCAGGACGATCGCGGCGTTGGAAAATAGCGACATTTCCGCCAATGCTTTTGATGGCAGGGGTGGGGCGATCGACCTTACGGCTCAAGGGATTTTTGGGTTGGTGTTACGCAGCCGATCGGACTTAGAAAACCTCCTCAACCCAAATTTAACCAGCTTCGACCCCGCGATCGACCTCCCCAATACCAGCGATATTACCGCCATTTCTCGCACTAATCCCAATTTAAGCGGCGAAGTTGCCCTCAACACTCCCGATATTGACCCCAGTCGCGGCTTACAAGATTTGGAAGCAGAAATCGTGGATGTAGCGAGTTTAATTAACCAAGATGCTTGCCGCATTGCTCGCCGCAGTGAATTTATCGTTACCGGTAAAGGTGGTTTACCCGCCAGTCCCACCGATAATCTTTCCCCTAGTAATGGTTGGGAAGACTGGCGGTTTACCGAATTGGAATCGCATCAACGCCAACAGCCACCACTATCGGACAATGCAGCCAATTTAGACCAAAATCAGCCCCCAGTTGCTGCTGAAACCACAGAAAATCAGCCATTAGCAACTGGTTGTTTGTCTAATAAAAATTTCACAACTGCATCAGATTTTATTGCGTTGGGTACAGAGGCATCCTTGCCCCCCTTTCCAAGGGGGGGTGGGGGGATTGCCGCTGCCGATGCACCACCAACGACTCTAGAAGATATCCGCATCACCACCAGAAGTAATACCCTTTTCGCCTATGATAATTATGTGCGGAGTCGTTTGGGGTTAAAACCAGGGGATGTGGTAAATCAAGCGCAATTATTAGAAGCACTGCAAAAGCTGCAATTTGACCCGCGAATTGCTAAAATTTCCGCCGAGCTGTCCGCTGGGGTAGCACCTAATACCAGTTTCCTCACTGTGGTGGTGGAACCGACGCCAGTGTTGAGTGCAGAAATGTCACTGGACAACGGACGATCGCCCGGAGTTGGCAGCTTCCGCCGCCAAATTCAACTCACCCAACGCCAGTTATTAGGACTAGGAGATACTGCCACCATCAACTATGGCAACACCGACGGCAGCAACACCTGGGATTTTGCCTGGAGCCTCCCGATTAATTCCCGCAATGGCACCATCAGCACCTTCTATAGTACAGGCACCAGCGAAATCATCGAAGCGCCATTTGACCGGGTGGATATCGAAGCCGAATCCAGCAGTTATGGATTATCATATCGCCAGCCGATTATCCAAAGCGTTAAGCCCAAAAACCAGCATAATAGCCCAAACCGGGAATATATCAGAAGCGAATTTGCCCTAGGATTAAGTGCCACCCGCACCGAAAGCCAAACCTCCTTATTAGGGGTCGATTTTCCCTTGTCCCCTGGGGCAAATGACCGAGGAGAAACCAGAGTTTCTGCCTTGCGCTTCTTTCAAGATGCCTTATGGCAGGATGGGCGGCAAATTTTGGCAGCTCGCTCAGAATTTAGTCTGGGATTAGGTGCATTTGATGCTACTATTAATGATAGCGAACCTGATAGCCGCTTTTTCGCTTGGCGGGGACAGGGCCAGTGGGTGCGGCGGTTGCAGCAAAACTCCAATACCCTGCTCGTCGTGCGTGGGGACGTGCAATTAGCCGCCAATTCTCTGCTCCCAGTAGAACAGTTTAGTATCGGCGGTTTTCAGAGTGTGCGGGGCTACCGCCAAGATGCTTTACTGGTGGATAATGGCGCCTTTGCTTCGGTGGAGCTGCATTATCCGATTTTGCAGTTTCCCCAGTGGCGAGGTAATCTGCAATTAATCCCATTTGTGGATTTTGGCGTAGGCTGGAATTGGGAAAGTATATCCCGCCGCAATCTCGAAAAAAATGCGCTTTTCTCCACCGGTTTAGGTGTACAATTGCAAATAGGTAGTGATTTTATAGCTCGGTTAGATTGGGGCATTCCTTTAGTAGATATTGATGGACAGAACATGGCAAGAAAACGGGGTGTATTTTTCCGTAAAGTGGAATCCTTTTTAAGGCGGGTAAGCAAATTAGTTTTATTGGGGATATTGGGGTTAGGTTTTGCCCTAGGTATCCCCAATATATGGGGATGGGATGGGTTTACTGTAGCGCAGGAAGTTCCGCCAGTGACCCAGGCGGCTAACCCGCAACAGTTAATAGAAACAGCCAGAGAACTGTATCGCCGCCAAGAATATGCAGCGGCGGTAGAGGCTCTACAACAGGCGGCGGATATCTATAGCAGCCAAAACAACTATATTAACCAGTCTCTGGCGTTAAGTTATCTAGGGTTAGCATATCAGAAACTGGGACAATGGCAGGAAGCCGAAACGGCAATTATCGCGAGTCTGCAACTTTTGCCTGCGCAAGGGGGCAGAAAAAGTGAATATCAAGCCCGCGCTATTGCTTTTAATCATCAAGGTCAGTTACAATTGGCTATGGGGCAAGCGGAAAATGCTTGGAATAGCTGGCAGCAAGCAGGAGAAAATTATCGCCGATATGGCGATAATGAAGGTTTATCAAAAATGCTGGTCAATCAAGCTCAGGCTTTGGCGGAAATGGGCTATTATCGCCGTGCTTGCAGCCGTTTAATTGAGGCAATTGGCATGGATGATGTTACCTGTGACCAGTTAAAGGAGAAAGATATTTTAGCAGGTGTGCGGTCTGGAATTCAGCAGAAAACCGATGGTGAATTCCCAGCTATTGCATGGCGCACCCTGGGGAATGTTCTGCTAGCGATGGGGGAAATAGAAACGGCGGTAGATGTTTTCAATGCCAGTGCAGATGTAGCATCAAGTAGCTACCAAAATAGTCTGAGTTTACTGGCTTTGGGAAATGGGGAAGCTGCTTTGGGGCAGAAAAAACTATATTTTGTCAAAGAAAACGAGGCTAAATCCTATGTAGAAGAGGCTAAACCCAATGTAGAAGAGGCTAAACCCAATGTAGAAGAACCTGACTATGTAAAAGAGGTTAGGTTCCATGTAGAAAATGCTCTCAATTACTACCGCCAAGCTGCCGCTGTCACTCCTGACCAGATAACAAAGCTGTTATCTAATATCAATATACTCAGTTTAAGTGCTAACATGGAGGCGAAAGCACCGGAATTGAAGGCAAAAGCTGCGGTTGAGTTGTTACCACAGATTAAATCGGACCTGGCGGCGACGCCCAAAAGTCAGGTAGTGGTAAAAGCGCAAATTCATCTGGCTTGCACGCTGATGGGTTGCGATGATATTGCGAGGGGTGAGGCTGCTAATCCAATGGTGGCAATGGGGGAGATTGATGATATACTAAGTCAGGCGGTGCAAGCAGCAGATGATTTGGGTGATAAAAAACTCAAATCTTATGCTTTGGGGACGCTGGCGAAGGGATACGAATGGCGGTTAAAAGAGGAGGAATCTGGGTCAAATGCTGACTTGATGCAGGCGGAGAGAATGACTCAGGAAGCGCTGGATTTGGTGGGGGGTGAAAATGCCGATGAGATTGCCTATCAATGGCAATGGCAGTTGGGACGGTTGCGGCGGAAAGTGGGTGATGTAACAGGGGCGATCGGCTATTATCAACAAGCCTTTAACAGCATCGAATCTGTGCGCAGAAATTTAGTCAATCTGCAATCAGATATCCAGTTTAACTTTCGGGATAATATAGAGCCAGTGTATCGCGGTTTGGTGGAGCTACTTTTGGGTAATGCGGAGGTTTTTACCGGGAATAAGCAAAATCCTATAGAGACAGCTTTAGCAGTTATGGATTCCCTGCGTTTAGCGGAATTAGAAAATTTCCTGGGCTGTAGCTTTGGTCCGGCGGTTCCAGTGGATACGGTTTTAGAAAACATCGACAATACGGCTGCCTTCATTTATCCCATTGAGCTATCAAATCGCTTAGAAATCGTTTTCAAGCTGCCGGGAAATCCTCTAGCTCATAAAGCGATACCAGTGGAAGTGAGCGAAGTGGCATTAACCGTGAAAGCACTACAGAGTCACCTGGATAAACCCCATCACACTGGCGAGGTTAATCAAAATGCAGAAAAGTTATACCAATGGCTGATTCAACCCATAGAGGTAGAGTTAGAAACTTTAAGAGCTAGTGGTAAAGTCAAAAACCTAGTTTTCGTTTTGGATAATTGGTTGCGCAATATCCCCATGTCTGTTCTCTATAACAACGGCGAATATTTATTTCAGAAATATGCGGTAGCCGTAATACCCAGTCGCCAACTTTTTGACCCCAGACCCCGCGATCGTCGCCTCACAACTTTAATGGCGGGAGTGAGCGAAGGACAGAATGTGGATGGCCAAGATTTTATTCCTTTGCCCAACGTCCAAACTGAATTAGAAGCCATTCAAAGGTTGACGCAATCCCCCAAACCGTTTTTAAACCAAGCCTTTACCGGCGGCAAAATCCAAACCGAAATTACTGCATCGGATTTTCCGATCGTGCATATAGCTACTCATGGGGAATTCAATGCTGACCCGGATGAGACTTATATTGTAGCTTGGGGACAGCGGCTGAAAATCAAGCAGTTTGAGCAAATGCTGAGAAATAACAATACCGACAGGTCAAGAAATCTCGATATGTTGATTCTCAGTGCTTGCAAAACCGCTCAAGGCAATGCCCGATCGGCTCTGGGACTCGCGGGAGTCGCGGCCCAGGCGAGAGTCCGAACCACGATCGCCACCTTGTGGCAAGTCAACGACAAAACCACCGCCGATTTGGTGGAAAAATTTTATCAAGAATTAGGGGAAGGGACGGAAATTGCCGAAGCCTTGCGCCGCTCTCAAATGTATATATTTCAGCAAAAAAAAGAAACTCGCCCTCATTACTGGGCGCCATTTGTGGTAGTGGGTAATTGGTTGTAGGGTATTGGTCATTAGTCCTTTGTCACTGGTCATTTGTCCTTGGTTATATGGCAAGTGACAAATGACCAAGAACTAATGCCCAAATTATGACTCGCCCCCAGGGTAAAACCGATCTAAAAGTTCGGCGCGAGATAGCTGGAGAATCAATTGGGTGCGTTCCAAGGCGGGAATTTCAATTAAAGCCTCGAGAATTTGAGCTAATTCGGCATCAATTGAACCAAACTTGACTTGCAGCATACTTTCCACCATCAACCGCTGTCCTTGTTGAACGCCTTGCTGGATGCCTTCTTCCTTAACAGTTTCTAACCGTTGTAAATACAGGGGTGATAGTTCCATAATTAACTCCCTCTCTTCTGGGGCTAAATCTTGCCGTGCTTCTAAAATGGCGCGCAGGTTATAGAGTAATTCTAGCGCAATTTCTCGCGCTGGATTATCCGGGGGCAGTTGGGACAGTTCTTGCAGGGCCTGTTTTTGGACGGCGCCAGTGCCTAAAATGCGCAACCATAGGGTTTCTGGCGTCGCCGGGAGTTGGTGAATGACGATGATGGCGGTTTGCAGTCCCTTGCCCAGAAAATAAACCCCGCTCATCCAATTTTCCGGGTCTGGGGTGGCGCTAAAATCTGCTAAGATGGCGGCAGAAGCTGTGGGTGTCAGAATCCACAATTGTACTGATTCGCTGGCAGTGAATCGCCGCTTTGAACGGACAGCTTTCCGTTCTAAGTCCGCCTGGAGGTCAAAGAGTTTGACTAGGCAACTGCGAATTTCTCTTGGTTTGACTGGGTTGCTAAACGGTTCAAATACCGCCGGAGTTGCCGCCAATCTTCCCAGTAATCCCAGGTGACTGGCGGCGGGGGTGTTTTCTGGGTTGGGGGTAAAGAATATGTCAATTTGCCGCCGTTCTGATGCCAAAGTTTTGCTGGTTTCCGTTGACCCGAATGGGTTTAATAGTTCTTGGATGTATTGTTTGGCAAATTGGTCGTAGATAAATCTCGTCATTTGGTGGTGAATGGTAATTGCTCATATTGTAGCCTACTTGAGCAATGGTAAGGGCACGGCATTATTAAGATTTTTCTGAACCCCCAAATCTTGATGACGCCGTGCCCATACAAAAATTAATTTTTGGAAAACCTACTCTACAGCATGCAACTTTGTTGGACAAATGAGTAATTCAGGATTTACCTCATTTAGTAATTTTCCATATTTTAACAATGATTCCCAATCGGCTAGATTAGCGTCGTTGGGCTGGCTGCAATAAATTTCTCCGGCTTCATTGATGGCATCATCCCAAAAACCATCTTCCGCATAAAATTGCAGGCGGTCTTGGGGTGTTGCTGGTAGGGTGCTGATGGCTTCTGGATAGATTAATCCCTCTACCGATAAGACAGATGTAGTTTCCCCAGAGTCGGGTGTGCTGCAATCAACCACCAAGTACCAGCGATACCATGTATTTGGCGCTAAAGCTGAGGTAAAATGAATGGGAAAAGCGCCGGATTGGGTAGGCAAGGAAATCGAAACTTTTCCTGGTGGTAGCCTTCTGTTGGTGTCTCTTTCTTCCAGGGAAATTTCACCAGTAATGGTAGTTTCTCCGGCGCCATTGTTGTATGAGACGTAAACCCAGACGGTGGGGGATTCAGAAGCTGTTTTCCCCCAACCTTCGACGGGAATTAGGGGAGTTAAACTGATGCCTAATCCTTGGCCAGAGGCTGCTATGGGACAGTCTTCCCGTTCCGGAGGGGCTTCCCGTTCCTGTAACCGTCCCTGGGGGAGGGTCTGGAGGCGGGGGTGGCTGTTGAAAATTCAGTTGGGCGATTTCTACCGATTCTGGGTTTTGTGGGTTAGCTCCTACCAGCAATGGCGATAGTATTGGACTGGTGAGAGCCAGCATCATGGCGGATGTCAGTTTGAGGTAATCCATAGAGATTCCTAATCAAATGGGTGTGACAATGGTTGAATTTTATGGGATGTTTTGCTGTGGGCTGCTAGGATAATCACCATAGCAGAAATCACTAAGGCAATAGCCGGGGGAACCAGGGGCAGCCAACCGGCTTGGAGGATGAAAAGATAACAAATTCCATATAAACTACCTATTGCCCCAGCGATGCTGATGCCTAGCACTTTTGGGGTATGGCCCCCCAAAACCCTATGATAGCACCAAGTAACGACCAATCTTGTCGCATCTGTCAGCTTTCAATTGGTAAGGGCACGGCATTATTAAGATTTTTCTGAACCCCCAAATCTTGATGACGCCGTGCCCCTACAAAAATTAATTTTTGGAAAACCTACTCTACAGCTTGCTACTCTGTTGGACAAATGAGTGATTTAGGATTTACCTCATTTAGTAATTCTCCATATTTTAACAACGATTCCCAATCGGCTAGATTAGCGCGATTGGGCTGTTGGCTGCAATAAATGTTTCCGGCTTCATTGATGGCGTCATACCAAAAACCATCTTCCGCATAAAATTGCAGGCGGTCTTGGGGCGTTGCTGGTAGGGGGCTGATGGCTTCTGGATAGATTAATCCCTCTACCGATGAGAAAGAGGGAGTTGGCCCATCTTCTGGGTTACTGCAATCAACCACTAAGTACCAGCGATACCATTTATTTGGCTCTAACGAGGAGGTGAAAGTAATTGGGAAAGCGCCGGATTGGGTAGGCAAGGAAATCGAAACTTTTCCTGGTGGTAGCCTTCTGTTGGTGCCTATTTCTTCTAGGGAAATTTCACCAGTAATGGGAGTTTCTCCGGCGCCATTGTTGTATGAGACGTAAACCCAGACGGTGGGGGATTCAGAAGCTGTTTTACCCCAACCTTCGGCGGGAATTAGGGGAGTTAAACTGATGCCTAATCCTTGGCCAGAGGCGGCTATAGGACAGTTGCCTCGACTTCCCGTTCCTCTAACCGTCCCTGGGGGAACGTCTGGATGCGGGGGTGGCTGTTTAAAATTCACTTGGGCGATTTCTACCGATTCTGGGTTTTGTGGGTTAGCTCCTACCAGCAATGGCGATAGTATTGGACTGGTGAAACCTAGTATGATGGCGGATGTCAGTTTGAGGTAATCCATAGAGATTCCTAATCAAATGGGTGTGACAATGGTTAAATTTTAGGGGATGTTTTGCTGTGATCTGCTAGGATAATCACCATAGCAGAAATCACTAAGGCAATAGCTGGGGGAATCAGGGGCAGCCAACCGGCTTGGAGGATGAAAAGATAACAAATTCCATATAAACTACCTATTGCCCCAGCGATGCTGATGCCTAGCACTTTTGGGGTATGGCCCCGCCAAAACCCTAAGATAGCACCTAGTAACGACCAAACCCAAATCCAGAGCATCTCCCCCCACAAGGGCCAAACCCAGAGGAGGGGGCGGTTGTCCAAAACTGCACTGGTAATTTGGCTGACCATGTGGGCGACTAAGAACACGCCTGGGATTTCTTTTTCTGCTTGGGGTTGGGTGGCGCTGTATGGGGTGAGCCAAAAATCGTTACTGGTATTCCGGCTACCATTAATCCCAATCAATATGATGCGATGCTTCAGTTCCTCTATCTTGGCGGGCGAGATTTTATCGCCAATAATATCTGCCACAGTGACGGTATCGGCAATATCTAAAGGAGAATGAAGGGCGCGATAGTTGAGCAAAATTTGTTGCCCACCCGCATTTATTCCCTGGTAGCCGCCGGTATGGAGTTTTAATGCTTCAAACACAATATCACCGATTTTCAGATATTTTTCTTTTTTTTGAATGTCATAAATTTGCTGATATTTGATATTCAGACTATCTAAATAATGGAGAGCAACGATAAAACCAATATGATTGGTGGCGCCGCACTCATCTTTGTTGAAATTCTGGTTGTTTTTCGATAAAAGATGGCGGCGAAGGATGCCATCACCGTCAGGGAGAGCGTCGCTAAATACGAGATTATCTGGCGATACTTCTGGGGGTGGCGCTATGCCTGTTGGGTCTCCGGCTTTGGGGCCTTTGGTTTTACAAATGGCAAATAGGTTGTCTTGCTGGAGGTAGGTGGCTAGTTGGGGGTATTGGGGGGATACGGGAAAATCGCGATAAATGTCAAAACCAATGGTTATGGGTTCGTAGGCTTGCAGTTTTTCTACGAGTTGCGCTAGCGTCTTGTCTGATAAGGAGGCACGATTTGGCGGTGCTGGTTCTTCTGGCTCTCCGGTGACAATCAGCAGCCGATCGTCCCTTAATTCATAAGGTCTTTGCTGCATCAAGTGGTCGAAAGCCTGCAGCTCATATGGTTGGAAAAATCCCCAGAACCGCAGGGAGATGATGCAGATGGCAACCACAATGCTTGTCATCGTCACTAAACGACCCGCCACCGAATTTTCCATAATTTGGACTTGTATTTCTTCGGTGGCAGGGTCTTTTGGTGGCGGCGGCGGGTCCTTTTTCTTTTCAGTGATAACCACCACATTTTCCCCCCCTAACTCCTCCCATCGCGGTGGGACGGCGGTGGGATTTTGGCAAACTATGGGCAACCAAGTGGCTCCCGGAAACCCGAGGAATTTTTCTAGCCGTTGCTGGGCAATTCTCACTGCTGTACATAAGGATTTGCCCCCAGAATATTGACCGAGAAACTCTTTGAGAAATGCCTGGGCAATCTCGTCGGGGACGGCTTCTTTCATCACGACGATCGCCTGCATTCCCAGCTCCCCCAGCTTGCGGGCTAAACCCAAACCATCGCAAGAGTTAAATATCCCCAGCTTTAATCCCCGGCTCACCGCTTCTTTGAGAGCATTTTTGAAATCTTCAACCGCCAAACTCTCCTGGTCATTGATATAAATCCTCCCCGTCTCTAACTCGCTTTCGCTGTGACCGGCGAAAAAGAAGATATCCCAGCCCTTTTCATCCGTGAGAGCTTCTATCAACTCTTTAGCAGAAGGCTGGTAGAGAAAATGAGGGGTGGCACCCTCTAAAGCCCTAATCGCCTGCTCGTCTGGTTCTAGGTTGATATTTTTATTGTTGCCCAAAACCGCTAAAATTCTCACTTCACCGGGAAGGGTGGGGGTGGCTGATGGCTTGGTATTTTCAAATTCGGGAAAGCTAAAGCTAATGCCAACTTCCCGATGAGCGTCGAGTAAATCCCACGCTAACCAAGGTAATTTGCAGATTTCCAGATAGGGCGGTTTAATTTTCACCACGATGCTCAGTTCGTCCGTGGTATTAGCTAGCTCGATCGCCAAGCGTTCCCGGATTTTTTGCCATTGCGGGTTCCCCCCACTGAGGAGCCAATTTTTGACATTAGCCTCCGCCAGCCTCACCAACTCGCGGCAAGCCTCCTCACCGTCACTGCTAGATGCTTGGTTAACACCGCTATTGTGAATTATCCAACCATCGCCCGGTCCCCTTGCCTGTCTTAATTTCCGAAAGCTGATTTCCCAACTCTGATATAAATCCGCAATCTCTGGATTAGGAGGGAGCCTGCCGCCGTTAATTTCTGGTGGCAGTTGCCCTTCTCTACAGAGCTGCAGGGAGATGACTGCTTCTTTAGTGGCTTGGTCAGACTCAACCTTGAGAAATATAACTCTACTCATAATTGGCTCCTCGCCATAACTGCTTAGGCCACAAAGTCTTCAGTAATGTTAGCATCATTTAGCGTCACGCGCACGCGGAACCGGGTGCCGGGTGGCGGGCTGAACAAGTTCATTTGAATTAGATTATCTTTGCCCTGCCCTAAATCGTCGCTGCGGGATGCTACTTCTAAACCGGGAATGGGTTCGTCAGCTTCAGAAAGAATGCTTAATTTCAGATTTGGGGGGAGCTTGGGCTGATTTTTCGGCTGCACCTGGACGAAGACTCCGAGGCGTCCTTCCGGTTGGGGCATAATGGCGACAACGAGAGCGATCGCCTGTCCTTGCAACTGCATCCCCAAATCAATCAACTTCGCTTTTTTCACACCGGCGGCGGGATTACCAGGGTCAATTTTGCCCAGACTCAATGCCGCTTGCCACCGCGTATGTTCATCTTCCGCCGCTTGTAGCAACCAAGTCAAAGCCGTAATTGCTTCGGGATTTCCCGCGCCAATTTCTCCCAACACTCCCGCCGCGTGATAGCGGAATTCTTGCCTCTGATTGGATTTCAGCAGTCGCACCATCGGCCCGATCGCCTCCATTACCTCCCCATTTCCCCGCACTGTCGCCGCTTCCGGCGGCGAAAAAACCTCCTCAAACCGCTGCCAACCTTCTGATAGCATCTGCTGTCCTTCTGCTACCATATTATCCAGCCATGCGCGCAAATTCACTTGGGGTTTCTGCAGCTCCAAAGTCTCCACTTTTCCCAAGCGCATCTGCCACAATTGCCGCCGCCAATTATCATCGGTCACAAGTGCCGCCCATTTCTGAAATGACACCGCCGAATTCAGACGCGGCGAATGCAGCTTTGGGTTGCCCAAAACCCCTAGCAACTGCTGCGCTTCCGCCTCTGATAGAATCGGCAAAGGCGCCACAGTTGCCCGCACTTCTAGCCCCCAAGTCACCTGCATCACTGTCAAATCTACAGTCAAATCATCCATATTCAAAGTATAACTGCGATTGGGAGCATTATATCTGCCTTGATGTTTCAACAAGCGATGAGTGGTAAACCCACACACCTGCATCCAGCAATCATCCTCATCCCCATCTAAACTCACAGTCACGGCTAAATAATAATCACCCATCCATTGGGGATTATCCACCCAATCTTGCGGCACTTCTAAAGATTCTAACTCCGCCTCATCACTCACAATCAACACCAGCCGCTTATCTCCCACCTGAATCGCCGTACCGCCCACCACTTCCCAAATGCTCGGCAATAACTGCTCCCCAGGCCATACCGTTGGTTCCGGCAAAGATTCCGCCACCAGCCAATCCGCCAACCAGGGGATAAACGTGCGATAAGCAAGGTAATTCAGATAAGCTATGTAGCGGTTGCTTGGGTTAGACAGCTCCTGGGCAATTCTCCAGCCTTGCTGCTGGTCAGCGGGGGCAATTGCTAATTCTAAAGTATCACTTTCGTTAGATTGCAACGCTCTAATAACTTTCGCCATTGTTTTGCTCCTCTGTTCCTTAATATGATGATTTTTGATAAAATAGCTCTAGAAAATCTGCCACCATAGAATTAATGATTTTTCCCGCCTTGTCCCTGCCTAGGTAGATATCTAGCTCCGCTCCCAGCCAGCCAGCGAAATTCTCTTGCAAATCGATTTTTCCCTGACCAATCAGATCTGGGACTTGGCTGGCATCAACGCCCAAAATTCCAGCTATCTGGGTTTCATGCCGCCGCTGACCATATCGGAGGGTTAACAGATCTCTGGTGAAAGTATCTAAAGCGTTGAGCTGCTGGATTAAACCCAGCTCAATGGGTTGGCGGTAAAACCGCGTCAACCAGAGTTTGACGTAATCCTTGAGCCAATGGTCAAACGTCTTCAATAGATCAGAATGTAAATTAGCTTCGGCGGTTTCCAGTCTAGCCGCCACATCTGATGGAAAGATTTTCATCTTTTGAGCAATATTACTTATGGACATTTGCCGTCCGTAGAGAAGGGACAATAATTCTTGGTCTTGGGGAGGAATTTTCGGCAAAGATTTATCCAAAGCGGCTTGAATCAAATCCGCTCGATCGGGCGTCGCATAATCAGCCTTTAACCATTGTGACACATATTGCTTCATCCAAGTTTCGGGACTACTCAATTCAGTTAAAGTTTTTAAGAGAATTTTTTTAGATTTATTTATATGCCGATTCACCGTACATTGATTGATATTTAAATAATCCGCCACCTGCTGTTCCGTCATCCCCAAACCATAGTGCATCAGCAACATTTTCCGCCGATCGCACGGCCAGCAGGAATCCCCAATCCTAATTTCCACCAAATCATCCCCACTACTGAGAGCAGCTCTCAATGCAGCTCGCAACTTGGCCTCAACCTCAGCGGTAGCAGACTCGCCTAGCTCCGCCTCCAGACTTTGCCACATATCCGGCGATGCTTCCATTACCGGGGAACGGCGGCGAGTCCCTCCCCCTTCTCCATCTGTCGCTTCATAGCCGAAACTTTCCGTCATTTCCTCCAGAGAAGTCGCCCCCATAATTGAGTTAAACTGATTTCTCAGAGCCTGAATACACTCCTGCATCAGAGCCGCCATTTCCTCTGCCCCAATTTCTGCCCCCGCCATCACTTCCAACGGCATAGAAGGCAAATATTTTTGGGCATTGTAACTGTCCGCCGCCGCCGCAAAATCGGCATTCAGAGGTGACGGCCATCTCCCCCCAGCTTTTCTCTGGGGATTTTTAACTCGATTCAACACATATACTTCTTTAAAGCATTGGCGAGCCAAAATCATTCTAGAGATTTGCGCCTCTCCCACACCCATTTTGCTCAAAGCCTGTCGTAATTCTTTCCGACTGGTTTCGCACAAAAGCCGCCATTGGCTAGCCCTACCCACCGATGCTTCCGCTCTAATTATCTTAATTAAAATTCCCTGGATATATGTTTGAATTGTCGCTTGGCCGTCTCGCCGATAAGTCTTCAAAAAATCCACGAGCTGGTTTTGAGCATAAATTACCTGGCGGGCAATAGAAAAACCATCCTCCCAACTAATCTCCTCATACTTTTCCGCCGCATGTTTCGCCGCTCTGTCACAGGTAGGCTCCAAATAACTCGCCAAATGCGCCAAAGCTAATTCTCGGTAGTTCACCGGTTCCCAGTCCGCTCTGGGTTGGGCATCTTCTACCACCTTTTGCCGCCAAAAATCTGCCACACTCTGCCCTCGGTCCCGGCGATGGCATAACTGGGCAAAGCCTTCATCTCTGGTTTCATAGAGCTGCATATTCCGCCGCAAGCGGGGGATACATTGCCATCTGGCTCTCAGGCGTCCGGTTTGGCTATCCAGCCGCAGCTCCATGGCAAATTGCTCCCAGTTTTCCAGGCGATCGGGCAGTATCGGACTGTCAGAGCGGTTGGGAATCATCTTTTACCTAATCTACGCACAACATCTTGGGTGAGCCACCTTTTCAGGCTGCTACTTATTTAGTGGTGTCACTTCGGGCAAATTATGCACCCTTTCGGTCTATACGAGATAAATTATCTTAATTGCAAAATACCAATCTGCAACTAAAACCTAAAAAAAGGTTCGTAGCACCCTCCTTCAGCCCTCTTGCAGGTTCGTAGTTGGGCTTCAGCCCTCTTTCCCCCATCCCCCAATCCCCAGACGCATAATTTCCGACACCTCATCCCAAATAGGAATTATAGGGACATGCAGCTCTAGGGCACCGGCATTTCCCCACACCCGAACCAAAAGGACCGTGCATCACTAATGCCGGTCTTTCCTAACCCAACAAAAAGGAGCTAGAACAGGCATCATGTAAGGCTTCAGCCCACCCCACCCCAAAATCCCCAAAAAATAATTTTCCACCACGCGCATAATTTCCCACAGAGCATCACCAATAGGATATAGAGAACAATTTTGCCTACGGAACCCAAAAGTGGAGAAAGTGGGCAATGCCCGCCTTACGGTAGTTAGCCAGCAAGTTTTCCAGAAAAATTCTCGGAAAAATTCCAGGTCCATCTATTTAGTGGTGCAATCATCATGCCTACAGACTTTCGGCCCGATCGGCTAATCCTTAAATTCAAACCCAGCGTCAATGCAAGCGAAATCAGCAGCTTACAAGCAGCAATTGGCGTGACGCAGGTCACAAAAGCCGACCAATTAGGAATTGATATTTGGCAGATTCTCGAGGGAAATGTAGAACCAATTATCACCGATTATCAGGGTGATACCCGCTTCGAGTACATAGAGCCGGACGATGATACCCCAAAGACCAAAAATCCTGAAGAAAGTTTATACATGACCAATTGGCTTCATTTTCGGAGTAGCACTGAGTTGTGTGGCTCATCTTTTTTCGATGTCTGTACAGCCCATATCTTCGGTCCGTAGTAGGGGCGATTCGCGAATCGCCCCTACTACCCTACGGTCAGCCTTACGGCTACAGCCCAAAAAACGTTCCCTAGTCCGTAGTGGTCCGTGCCCAAACCAAGACCGGATTCGGTGCGGTCCCCATACTCATAACAGTGAAAAAATTTTTTTCTCATTTCTGGGGGGTTTTTCGCACGAATTTTAGCCATTTTTCGCTCCAAAGCCTTGCCTGATAAAGAATTCACGCATGTAAAAAAATTTTTTTTACCCCCTTGACAGCTATTTTTATATGAGTTACATTAATTCTAGCCAAGAAAAAAGCGTGATTTCACAAGGCACGGTTGGGGGCGCTAGGCGATAAGCTCCCTGTATCTAGCTCGTGTCAAGGCTTTGAGAGCAGCTCGGCTGGGTCACATCCCGATGAAACACAAATTTTTCCCTCATTTCCATCATTCACGTAATTGAGGAGCAGACAAATGAGGATGGCACTGGAGACCAAACCGCAAACCACCCCCTACACCCATCGCCAAGCCACGGCTGCGGATGCAGCGGAGATTGCCCCCCTGTGGGTGGCTTTTGCCCAGGAACGGACGGCGGCGGATCCTTCCATGCGGCTGCAGGGCAACTTTGATTTCGTGCAATAGGTGCAGCGGCAATTGGAAAAACCCCTTTCTTTCGCCTAGGTTTTGCAATGGAATACGGACAGTCATAGGGCGATCGGCGGCTGCTTGTTCTTGTACTGCTATGATGAAGCGCCACCCCTGGGTCAACAGCCTAGTCACAAAATCAACAATTTCATTATTAATTAACCAAGGAGTCAAATTATGCCGACTGAAAATAACGCGATAACACCCGTCGTGATAGATTTAACCGCCGTGGGTTATCAAGTTTTATCCAAACCCCAAGCAGTCGCACCCGGATTAACTTTAATTGCCACAGGTCCAGGACCCTCAACGATCAGGTTCAACGTTCCCACTAACGCGGATGCCGCGATCGCAACCAGAGCAAACCAACTTTTGCCAGGAGGCGGATTAAACCTAAATGCAACAGGTAAAGGCGTTAATGTAGGAGTTTGGGATCAAGGGCCAGTTCTCAGTACCCACCAAGAACTTGCTGGTCGTGTCACAAATCTTGATACAGGAGCGCCCTCTAATCATGCCACTCATATCGCCGGAACAATTGGCGCAAAAGGTGTGCAAACTGCAGCGAAAGGCATGGCTCCTAATGTTGGAATCATATCCCGCGATTGGAATAATGATCTCGCCGAGTTGGCCGCTGATGCCAAAAATATCACCCTTTCTATCCACCCCTATGCTCAAGCAACGGGATGGAGTGGTCTAGTTTCTGTTAATGGAGTACCCACCGATTTTTGGTCAGAAGATCGCTCGAAATTTTCCGAAGACCCCGATTTTGGACGCTATAGCTACTCTTCTCAGAAACTTGATCAGACTCTTTATAACAACAAAAGTCTGTTGAGTGTTTGGGCGGCGGGAAATGAACGGGATGATAAATTCACCGGTGCCAATGGCAACAAATATGTTGCTTATTTATCAGCTCCTCCCGGTGGTGGAACCCCTGGTTACTACTTAATAGACCCAGTTGCTGCTAATTTACCCGCACCAGGAACCGACGGTAATGCAGGCACAGGTTACAATTCCTTGCCGACAATGCAAACGGCGAAAAACTCTTTAGTTGTGGGCGCTATTGAGGATGTCACTTGGAGTAATACGGGTGCGCTCAGAGGCGGATCAATGTTGCCTTTCTCCAGTTTTGGAATGACCGATGATGGGCGACTTAAAGTGGATCTGGTCGGAAATGGGGATGATGTTTATTCATCGATCGCTACTGGTAACGATAAATATGCTTCTGACAGTGGCACATCAATGGCGGCAGCTAATATAACAGGGACAATGGCTCTGGTGTATCAGAATCACAGGGAGATGGCGGTAGGAAATTTCCCCGCTTATCGTGTCCAAAATATTAACGGCACATTCCAGCAGCGCTTCCAAGATGTCACCAAGCCCCTTAGTTCCACAATGAAAGGATTGGCGATCCATACTGCTCAAGATTTAGGCAATACTGGTCCCGATTATCAATCTGGTTGGGGTCTTCTTAACGGTCAAAAAGCAGCTACCTTCCTGGGTGATCTCAAGGCTCAAAACCAACGCGATTTATTGAAAGAAGCTACTTATACAGGTACTGCTTGGACTACTAAGATCAACTTTAATGGAACCAATCAAGATGGGATAAAAGTCACACTAGCTTGGACAGATCCCGCCCCCACCAATTTACCGGCAAGAGGGACAAATGATAGCACAATTGATAATCCTGCTTCAGTTTTGGTCAATAACTTAAACCTGTCCTTAAAAGGGCCTGATGGGACTATTTATCGTCCGTGGGTACTCGATCCAAATAACCCCTCTGCGGCAGCATCAAAAGGGATTAATAATCGCGATAATGTGGAGCAGATTTTTGTTCCACCCAATAGCCCTGCCGGTGACTATACCGTAATTGTAGAGGGTCCAGCTAATATTAAGCAAGATTTTTCCATCTTTGCTACTTCAGTTCCTCAAATTCTTCAGCAAGGTAACGCATGGGGAGATGTGCATTTTAACACTTTTGATGGAAAACCTTATGACTTTCAAGGAGCTGGGGAGTTTGTTTTAACGCGCTCTACCGTGGATGATTGGCAAATTCAAACCCGCCAAGAACTTTGGCCTACAAATCCTCGCGTATCTGTTAATACAGCTTTTTCTACTACAATGGACCACCAGAAGGTTGTCTTCGACCTAAATTTTGCTTCTAACCAACGAATCAAAATTGATGGTTATAGCCAAACCTTAAACAGTGGTCAGAGCCTAAATGTTGGCCAAAGCCGAATCACTCGCAACGGAAGTCAATACACCTTCACCTATGCAGGACCTGATCGGAAACTCTCTACTTCTGACGACGATGTAGTCACTGTTTTAGATTATAATCTTGCTTTGAATCTGAAGGTCGATCCTGCCGATCGCCGAGCCGGTATGCTTGAGGGATTATTAGGCAATGCTGATGGTGTGATTAACAATGACTTCACCCTGAACAAAGACTTCACCCCGGGTGGAGGCACAAATTTAGGCGCTAACCCATCTTGGGCTGACATACATGGGAAGTTTGGCGAAAGCTGGCGCGTGCAAGACGAATCTCTGTTTGGCACACCAGTTACGCCAACACCAGCGACTCAACCACCTGAAGTCTCCCTGGAGACTTTAGATCCCGCTGTCCGTGATGCTGCTCTCAAAAAAGCGGCTGAAGCGGGTATTCCCGAAGGTCCATTCCGTGATGGTGCTGCCTTAGACTTTGCCCTGACTGGAGATCAATCATTCATCGATGGAGCCAAACGATTTTTTGACGATTTACCTGAGTCAGCAAAAACCGTAACTCAATTTCCCCCTGCTGAGCCCATTGATCCTGCCGCTCTAGCTGATCCCGTTAATCCCGTTAATACCTTTGAACCCACCCCGTTAGCGGCTATTTCTTTAGCCTTATCTCCCAATGCAATCTCAGAAGATGGAACAGCCAACCTAGTTTACACCTTCACGCGCACGGGAGACGTTACCACTCCATTAACGGTTAACTATCGGGTTGGTGGTAGTGCCACATTTGATGCAGACTACAGTCAAAGTGGTACAACAGTTTTCACCACATCTACGGGAACGATTACTTTTGCCGAGGGCGCCAGTACAGCTACTCTCACCATTGATCCCACCAAAGATACTGTTGTCGAAAGTAATGAAACTATTGACATCTCCTTAGTAGCTGGCAATGATTACACTATTACGACACAGGATCCCATAACTGGAACCATTACTGATGGGGTTCAGCCAGATACAACAGCACCCACAACCACCAGTTTCACCCCCGCTGACAATGCTACGGGTGTGGCAGTTGCTTCTAACTTAGTCGTAAATTTCAGCGAAGCCATCCAAAAAGGCACCGGCAACATCGTCATCAAGAAAGTCTCGGATAACTCGGTGGTAGAAACCATTGCAGTTACGGCGGCTAATGTCACCGCCAGTGGCAGTCAACTCACCATTAACCCCACTAATAACCTAGCCCAAAACACCGACTACTATGTAGAAATCGCCAATGGTGCGATTAAGGATACTGCGGGGAACAACTATGCCGGTGTGACGGGCAGCACGGCTTGGAACTTCAAAACCCAAGCCAGCGCCATTGTTGGTACTCCCCGCCCGGACAACCTCACCGGAACTGCGGATCCAGACACAATCAGTGGTCTCGCTGACGATGACACACTCAACGGCGGCGATGGCAACGATATCCTCAGCGGCGGCACTGGCAATGACATCCTCGATGGTGGCGCTGACGATGACACGCTTTATGGCGGCATTGGCAATGACACGCTCTATGGCGGCACTGGCAATGACCTCCTGAATGGGAATGCGGGCAGCGATATTCTCAATGGTAACGCTGGCAATGACCTCCTCGATGGTGGTGCTGACAGTGACTTCCTCGATGGCGGCGTTGACAATGACACCCTCAACGGCGGTGCTGGCAATGACCTCCTCAACGGCGATCTGGGCAACGATATTCTCAACGGCGGCGATGATGATGACACGCTCAACGGCGGTGATGGCAATGACATCCTCAATGGTGGCGCTGGCAAAGACACCCTCAACGGCGGTGATGGCGATGACACGCTCTATGGTGGCGATCGCAATGACCTCCTCAACGGCGGCATTGGCAATGACACGCTCTATGGCGGCATTGGCAATGACCTCCTGAATGGGAATGCGGGCAGCGATCTGCTCAGTGGTAACGTAGGCAATGACCTCCTCGATGGTGGTGGTGACAATGACACGCTCTATGGCGGCGCTGACGATGACACCCTCAACGGCGGCGCTGGCAATGACCTCCTCAACGGCGATCTGGGCAACGATATTCTCAACGGCGGCGAAGACGATGACACGCTCAACGGCGGTAATGGCAATGACCTCCTCAATGGTGGCGCTGGCAATGACCTCCTCAACGGCGGTGATGGCAATGACCTCCTCAACGGCGGCGCTGGTGATGACCTCCTGAATGGTGGTGCGGGCCGAGATACGTTAACTGGTAGTACCGGTGCGGATAATTTTGTGTTCCAGTTTGGTCAATCCACGGTAGCGGCGAGCGATCGCATTACCGACTTGGCCATTGGCACGGATAAAATCGACCTCCTCACTCAAGGCGGAGCCGCGATGAGTGCCCCCACCAGCTTTAGTCGTGCGGCCAACAATGCTGCTACCACTTTAGCCACTGCTCTCACTCAAGTGTTTACCGATGCCAATGGAGCCTTAGCTGGCAACCAAGCTCTTGGACTTAATAGTGCTGCTTTGTTTGTGGCGACAAATTCCGGCATTGCGGGTACTTACCTAGTGGTGAATGATGCTACTGCTGGTTTCCAATCTGATAACGATTTAGTGGTCAATATAACCGGATATACGGGGACGTTACCGGCTATGGGGGCTATTACACCGGGCAGTTTCTTTATCTAACCATATTCCGAGGGGGGTAGGGCGTGAGGCCGATCGCGCTTTTTCCCCAAGCAAAGAAACCGGGTTTCTTTTGTCTTCAAGCAAAGAAACCCGGTTTCTTTTATGAATATCAGAGTTCGTCGGGTGGGCAGCACTGCCCACCCTACTATAGTTACCGCTTCTTGTTATTCATATAAATATAAATTAATTGTAAGGGCGAAGCACCCCGGTAATGGGTTGTCGGTTGAAGGCGACAGACTCAACCGCCGGTGTGCTTCGCCCCTACATAATGCTGTGCTTGGATTTGTCCTTTGGTGGGATAGCACAACGTTATTGGGCGAAGCATTCTGGTGTAGGGGCGAAGCATCCCGCCATTGGTGTTATTGCTGTTACCCAAATATTTCTGACGGGATGCTTCGCCCTGGCTAGGAAATTGATGGACATCGAGCTAAATATCTGGATCTATCCCTAACTCGCGCAAGCGTTGAGCTAACCGATCGGCCCGTTGAGCCTCCTGGGAGGCCCGTTGAGCTTCCTGGGAGGCCCGTTGAGCCTCCTGCAAGGCCCGTTCAGCCTCATATTTAACCTTTTCTTCAGGTGTCAAATACCGTTTGCCCTCTGCATCATACCAATACAGCCATTCTCGCGTTACCCCAGAATAATTGCCCCTCTCACAACCAATTCCTAAACCGATTTCCGGCATCCAAACTGGATTTCCTGACTGTAATTCATACTTACCATTGACTAACTTATGGACTTCCAAATGTGGTTTGCGGCGACGACGGGAGGAATAAATGACGTAATAAAGTATGCCCAACTCTTGATAGTCGGCTAATTTTTTGCTGTATTCCTTCCGATAGTTTTGGGAAACGACTTCTAGCACCAAAGTTGGGACGACATTTTCATCCCACAACACATAGCTGGGACGTAATTCTTCATCATAAAACCGTTCCACGCCTAAACTTAAGAAAGCATCAGGCACGATCGCGGGTTGGTCAGGGTCATAATAAATGCCCATATCGATGCCAAAAAACCAATCCATGCGTTCTGCCCAAAGGATGAGCAAAATTGCCTTTAGCAACCCTGGTATTAATTCTTGCAGCTCGTTATCCACAGGTGTTTCATCAGAATCAGGTAGTTCTTCGGCAGAGGGCAAGTATCTCGGTAGCTGGTGCTTTAACATAGCAGCTTTCCCTACAACTCACTCAGATTACAGGTTTTAATTTTATCAAATTTTTTGGTTAAATTGTAGGGGCAATTGATGAATTGCCCGAAAATTGGGCGAGTGCCCAAAGAAGTTCGTAGTTGGGCTTCAGCCCTCTTTCCCCCGTCCCCCCGTCCCCCCGTCCCTCCGTCCTTACAGGGGCAGGTTTTTTAGATTCAAGAAGTATTGAGGCCAAGTGGAGTGGGATGACCAGGCCAAGGTTGAGGAAGTAACGAGGGCATCCTAATTGGCTGACCATTGAGTAAATCCGCCAAAATTTTGAGTAAACCCA
>DVDU01000080.1 GCA_015296065.1 Oscillatoriaceae cyanobacterium M33_DOE_052
CCCCCGTCCCCTAGTCCCCCAGTCCCCCCTGCCCCCCAGCTCCAGAGCTGGCGTGGTGCCAATTGAGATAATTTGTCGGGTCTTCCGCCACCCAACCCAGTTCATTCGCCGATCGCACCTCAAAATGGAGGTGTGGCGCTGCAATATCAGGGCGACCAGTAGAACCTACCCTGCCAATTTGGTCTCCTTGATTCACCTGTTGCCCCGCACTCACCGCAATTGTCCCCAAGTGAGCGTAGCGAGTTTGCTTACCATCGTTGTGATTAATCACCACCAAATTCCCCGAAGTCCCACGCTCCCCAGCAAAAGCCACCACCCCAGCCTGTACCGCTAGCACCGCCGATCCAGTTGGTGCCTCCAGGTCGATACCACTGTGGAACGCCACCTCCCCCAACCCAGGACGTAAACGCCAACCATAAGCGAGTGTGATTTGAGAATTCCCTGGCAGAGGTTGCCCCCAAGCAAGGGTAGGGGAGGGCACATCAGACCAGTTCACTCCCGGCACAAAAATTTCCCGTGCTGTTTCCTCACAGCCATTCACCTCAAACAACATATCGGCAGGCACATTGTAAATTTGTGCCACTTGCCCCCAGGTTTGACCGGGTGCGAGTTCTACCCGGATGCCATCGGTGGGAGGCACCATGATTTCTGTCCCTGGTGGTGGGTCTTTTTGCCGCCAAGCCGGATTCATTCCCATCAGCGTGGCGGGGTTGAGGTTGTATTTATCAGCAATAATAGCCAAGGTTTCTGTAGGATCCACTCGGTGGACCGTGACGCGAGATAGAGCAGGAGCCGGACAGGTTTTTGCTTCTGGGCGACCACCATTTGGCGCCAAAGGAAGCGCCGAAACCGGCCAACACAGCCCGGTATAGCACAGAAAAATCAGGTAGCTCGCTATTTTCATATTGAGGTAAGCTAACATTTAATCACTGATGACGCTGGTGTTTCCCCTTAGATCCGTTGGTGTGATTTATGACCATCCGATTCTTCGCACCTTCGCACGGAAGCAAAAGCCCCTACGTCAAAATTGTTACCCACCCTCTTGATGCCAGGAGCCCCTCAGCCACCACTCCTTGCGGTCATCTCTAATAATTCTGCGTTGATCTGCTGCCAAAAGGAAAAATTTCATCTGTCATAGCTCTTCAAAGAAAGATCGGTTTCTGATCTCGGTTTAAGGACTACAATTTAGATATAAATGGTGTTGGCAGCTAATTTTTTGGTGGCGGTGGAGATTGGGGGCACATTGACAATTGACAATTGACAATTAATCACTATCAATTATCAATTATCAATTATCAATTATCAATTATCATTATCCCATCTGTCCGGTATCTACATACCACATATCAGTAACAAAAATTAACATTTATCGATAACTGGGTGGTAGGGCAAACAAGGTGGTAGGAGTGTTGCGGCGGTGGGCGAGTATGTTCCTACTGTGGCTCTCCTACTGTCGGTGGCAATCAGCTATTGACCTTCATCCCAGGGGCGTTCCACCCAGAAAACCTTGCTCTGGGGAACCTGATTACCCAAACCACTCAGTATTGTAGCTGTTGAAATATGCCTAGGATATTAACAAAAATTTTATTAGTTGAAGACAACCCCGCCGATGCGGAACTGATTGGGGAAATACTGGCTGTAGCCAGCTCATTTCGGTTTGAGCTATTTCATGCCGTCAGGTTAAAAGAGGCGATCGCATTGTTGGCGAGAACCTCTGAGTCTGATTCCCAGGGGTTGGATGTCATCCTGTTAGACTTGTCTCTCCCGGATAGCACTGGTATTGAAACTCTGCAACAAACTCTGTCAGCCGCCCCTTCACTACCCGTGGTGGTGCTGACGAGCCTTAATGACGAGGAAGTGGCAGTGGAGGCGGTACGATCGGGCGCCCAAGACTACCTCATCAAGGGTGAGTTAGACTGGCGGTTACTGGTGCGCGCCATCCGCTATGCCATAGAACGCAAGCAAACTTTGGAGGCATTGCGAAAGAGCGAAGAGCGATTTCAAAAACTAGCCACCACCCTTGATGTACTGGTGCAGCACCGCACAGCACAGCTGCAGCAGGCTCTAGAGTTTGAGGGCATGGTGAAGCGAATCACCGACAAAGTACGCGACAGTCTCGATCGCAACCAAATTTTACAAACAGCCGTGAATGAATTAGCAACTATCACGGGTGTGAAATACTCAGAAGCGGCGCTTTATGAAAGCTCTGGCACTGATAACCTGGTTCGCCCCCACTATCATGCCACTGCTTTAAAAAAAGATATCAACGAAGTTTTCTTCACTCAAATAACAAAAAATTATGCGGGCATATATCAAGAAAATTTGCGGCGGGGAGAAAATTTACTTTTTTGTGATGCCACCGCCAAGGTAGCGGTTTTGGCTTGCCCGATCCGCGATGAAAAAGGCTTGCTGGGGGCGTTGTGGTTGCTGCACCCACAAGAACGCGGTTTTGAGGATCTCGAAGTGAGGATGGTGCAGCAAGTCGCCACCACCTGCGCGATCGCCCTCCACCAAGCCCGCCTCTACCAAGCCAGCCTTGCTCAAGTAGAAGAACTCGAACGACTCAACCGCATCAAAGACGATTTCCTCAGCACCATTTCCCACGAATTGCGCACCCCCGTGGCCAATATCAAAATGGGAGTTTCTATGCTACAGCTACTGATACCGCCTCTTGTCTCCCCCTCCCCCAACCAACACGAGCCCGAGGATGGTCTGCCCCCAGGAGTGACACTCGTACCGCACCTTAAGGTCGGAGGGCATCTAGGGACAGTAGATACTGACACATCACCCCTGAGTAATCAGAAATGGGATGCAGCAACGGGACGGCCAGCCACCACATCAAATTCAGCAGAATCAAACGGGGACAAGATTTCTACCTATTTCAAAATCTTACAAGAAGAGTGCGATCGGGAAATCGCCCTCATCGGAGATTTGCTTGACCTCCAGCGCCTCGACGCTGGCGCATTCCCCCTCGAATCCATCCCCCTAGACCTCTACCAATGGATTCCCCACATCATCGAACCATTTCAACAACGCAGCGTCAGCCAGCACCTCACCTTATCTCTAGAAATCGCCCCCGACTTGCCCATCTTCTATGGCGATCCAGGCGCCTTATCCCGCATCATCAGCGAACTCCTAGAAAATGCCTGCAAACACTCCCCTCCCGGAGAACGCATTTCTTTCCATGCCCAAATAACCGCCGATGGTCAGCTCCAACTGTTAGCCAGCAATTCTGGCGTGGAGATTCCCCCCAAATACATCAACCACGTTTTTGATAAGTTCTACCGCATTCCCAGCGATGACCCCTGGAAGCTCGGCGGCACAGGTTTGGGTTTGGCTTTAGTGCAAAAATTGGTAGCTCATTTGGGTGGTTCAATTCATGTGAATTCTGCTAGCGAGGAGACAGTGTTTATCGTCCAATTGCCTTTCTCCCTGGGGCTGAAGTAGTCGGGTGGGCAGTGCCTAACCTCGGAGTCTCTTCATCACCAGCAGTAGGGGCGATTCGCTGTCAAAACCGCCCACATCTGTCAAAACCGCGAAGGCGGGAATCCAGTAGTAGGGTGGGCGGCTAGCGAGGAGACGGTGTTTATCGTCCAATAAACAAAACTGGGTAAACATCCGGAAAATTGCTGCTAAGACTGTGGTTTTGGGGGTATGGGGTAACTCATCCGGCCAGTTCTGTCCAAAAAAGAAAATGGCAATGAGGTACGATTTAGGGTAGGAAAGGGCAGAGCAAAACCCTGTAGGGGCGAGAAAGCGAATCGCCCCTACAGGAAGATGGGGAAGATGGGGAAGATGGGGAAGATTACTCCCCACACTCCCCACACTCCCCACACTCCCCACACTCCAGAAGTCCCCCACTGCCGATTCAAGGGCGAATCTAATCAAACGGTAAAGATGATGCTTGTTTGTCCAAAATGTCATTTTTCTAATCCTAACACCAACAAGTTTTGCCAAAAGTGTGGCCAATCTCTCGCTTATAAAGTTTGCAAAGAATGTGGCAATCAAGTGGAGTTCACGGCTTGGCACTGCGATAAATGTGGTGCTGTTACTGGCAAGACTTGGCTCGGCGTCGTCCGGGGCGACAGTTCCTCATTAATTCAGCACAGCCAAAATGCGATGAGTCAGTTGGCTGATGTTAACAGAATGCTAACGGAACCTCCAGGAGCGTTTACACCAAGATCCGATGAGGAAACAATCTTAGAGGCAGAAAATCTGCCGCGATCGTCTGAAAACCCAGACCCTTCCCCGGACATTTCTGCCGATGTGGCTTTGACCACAGAAGATGAAGATATCGAGCCGAACAGCAACCCACCTATGACCTCTGCAGAGGAAACAGGGGAAGAAATGCTATCCTTGGACTCGGAGCTACCCGCAGAGCTACCAGCCTCCGCCGCTGTTCAGTTTGGGGAGTATTTGGATAGTGCAAAACGCTATCAAGTGTTGGAAGTCACCAGCAGCGAATTGCCTGGAGAATCTTGTCTGCGGGTGTTAGACTGCCAGCCGCTGCAGCCATCTCCCTTGCTGGCATTTGCTGCAGTTAAGCCCCAAACAGGAGTTTCAGGGATACCGTCCGGTTCTATGTTGGGAATTCCGACGATCGCGCAGCCTTATCTCGCCTTGATGACATCAAACCTGCCATCACTACCCGCCATCCACGATGCTTGGGGTGAAACTCCAGCCGTATTGCTCCTAGAAGACCGCACCGGTTTACCCAGAGTCCCCTTTGACACCAAAGATAACCCCCCCCCACCCAGCGAGCAAATTCTCTCTTGGCTAGAACAAAGCGCCCAATTATGGGACATCCTCGCCCCTTGGGCCGCTCTGAGCAGCCTCCTCAAACCGTCCAACCTTTTTCTCGCTGATGATGACTCTAGAGGATTGCGCCTTGGGCGTCTTTACCCAGACAATCCCGATCGCCCACCCACTTTGGCTGATTTGGGCAAACTCTGGCAGCAATTACTACCGAATGTAGCCGAGCTAACCCCACCAGAGCCAAGTTTAGCTCAACTCCTGAATGACCTAGTAGCTGGGGAGATTGCTACTGTCTCCGAGCTGTTGGGCTACATCGACCTCATGGCCCGCAGTATTCAGCCCCGCCAAGACCAATTAAAACCCTCTTCCTCGGACACCGTAGATTTACCCCAAATTAGCGAAAGCGCCCCAGGTGAAATGAGCTTCGACGACTGGGATGATGACGATACCCCGACAATGGTGATGCCCCTGAAGTTAATCGCCCTCGATGTTGCTGGAGAAACCGATATCGGCAGGCAGCGCAACCATAACGAAGATGACTTCGCGATCGAAACTCAGGTGACGCATTCTCTCAGGGGGGGTGCTGTCACCGCTCGAGTTCGATCGCGACAGTACAGAGGCATTTACATCGTGGCTGATGGGATGGGAGGCCATGACGGCGGAGAAATCGCCAGCGCCACTGCTGTGGATAGCCTGCGCCGCTATTTTCTCACCCGCTGGTCTGATGCTCGAAAGGGCAATTTCCCCTCCCTTCCCTTGGAAGAAAGCATCCGCGCCGCGTTTTTGGAAGCCAACCAAGTCATATTTGAACTCAACCAACAGCAGGGGCGATCGGGTAGCGGGCGGATGGGAACCACCGCAGTCCTAGCCTTGGTGCAAAACACCCAAGTAGGTATAGCTCATGTGGGGGACTCGCGCATCTACCGTTTCACCAAATCTCAGGGGCTACAGCAGATGACAGTGGATCACGAAGTCGGTCAGCGGGAAATTCAGCGCGGGGTTGACCCAGAAACTGCCTATTCCCGTATTGACGCTTACCAGCTCACCCAGGCTCTCGGTCCGATGGGTGAGGATTTTATCAAGCCAGATGTGCAGTTTTTTAATCTCGGTGAAGATACCCTCTTAATTCTGGCCTCTGACGGGCTTACAGATAACCGTTTCCTGGAAAGTAACTTTGAAACAGACCTGGCACCATTGCTGCAACCTGATGCTGACTTAGAGCAAGGCGTGAGAGAATTAATCAGGAAAGCAAATCAGCACAATGGTCACGATAACATCACGGTAGTCATCGTCAGGGCTTTGGTGCAACCATAGGCATTTGTCAATAGTTTTGACTTTTTGTGAGGAAGTTCCTACGTGGTAACTCTGGCGCTGTTAGACCCTCAAACACATACTCCTCAGAAACAGTGGCGCTTTGAAAACTCCACCGTGATCCGCGTGGGCCGCGCTCCCGATAATGATGTGGTCATCGAGGATCCCGTGGTGTCTCGCGAGCATTTGGAGTTGCGCGCCAGTGGTGGCGAGTCTTGGCAACTAATCAGTAGTGGTAGTAACGGTACGTTCGTTAATGGCGTTTTAGTGTTTCTCACGGCCATCCGGGATGGCGACTCAATTCAGCTTGCTAGAGGCGGTCCCCTCCTGAAATTTCGCTTGGATGGATATCAATTTGGCGCTAAACCCCCAGATCCCCTCGCCCCCGCTGCCAAAAAGCCTGCCTCTCGTGCCCAGGGGGGAAAAAAAAGGGGGGGCAGAGGAATTAATGTCCCCATCAAAGGGGAACCAGATCACCTCACTCCCGGCGGCGAACCTGACGGGGAAAACTTAGAACCACCCTGCACTCATGGGAATAATCCTCCCGGGAACCTGTTCTGCGAAAATTGCGGCGAGCCTATTTTTGTGTTACGCACGATTCGGCAGTATCAGGTATTGCAAACTTTGGGACAAGGAGGTATGGGGACGACTTATCTGGCTTGCGTGGCGCAGTCCTCGGGGAGTAAACCTTACAAGGTTTTGGCACTCAAGGAAATGAATGCGGATATGACGCGCATCCCCAAGGCACAGGAATTGTTTGAGCGGGAAGCTCGGGTGTTACAAACTCTGAACCACCCGGGTATCCCGATGTTTTTTGACTATTTTGTGGATGATGGCAAAAAATACCTGGCAATGGAGGCGATCCACGGTCAGGATTTAGAAAGGCGGGTACTCCAGCGCGGTCCGGTGCCTGTGCCACAAGCGATCGAGTGGATGATTCAAACCTGCGAGGTGTTGGATTATCTCCATAACCTTTCTCCACCGCTGGTTCACCGGGATATTAAACCGGCTAATTTACTGTTAAGGCATCGAGATAATCGGGTGGTGGCGATCGATTTCGGCGCCGTGAAAGAAATTGGCACTCCCTTGGGTACGCGGAGCGGGGCGCCGGACTACACTGCTCCCGAGCAAAACCGGGGGGAACCGATCGCCCAGTCTGACTTGTATGGTGTAGGAGCAACTTTGATTTTCTTACTCACTGGAGAAAGCCCCCAAAAGTTTTTGGAGTTGAAAAGTGAGGGTTATCGATTCAATTTAGACCGCGACCCGAGAATCCCCCCGGAGTTGCGCTTTTGCCTTGATAAGGCCACAGCTTACTCACCCTCACTCCGCTACCAAACCGCCTCGGAACTTGCCCGCGCCTTAGCTGATTGTTTGGATTAGGGCTCTAGCACAGGAGAGTGAAGAGTGAAGAGTGAAGAGTGAAAAGTAAAAACTGTCTCTATTCACTTTTCACTCTTCACTTTTTTTAGTCATCTTCCCAGTTTTCCACCGCTAGCAGTTCGCTCACGGGGTCTTGCATGGAAAATTCAAAATCTTGTAGTTCTTGTTTCCAGTGGGCCCATTCATCTCCATAAAGAAAGGCTATTTTCCAGATGCTATCGGTTGGTTTGAGGATATTCGAGTTGACTAGCGATCGCACCTGACGCTGCATTTTCACCATCGGGTGAATAACCTTCTGGGTCATATTACCTCTATTGAATTCTTTGCTTGCAATCGGCTTCCCAGAGTATAATCTGGGGGCTACTACTGCTTCCCTGGCTGGGTTTATCACCTCTGCGTAGATTGGGTACAGTCAGGAAGCCTACTTATTTGCTTTTACCAAATTACACTTCTGATTGGTAAGTGCTTTTTGGTAATCGCACTCCCTACGGAAGAGCCTACGAGTCAGGTTGTGGGCTTGCCACCGGAGCTAGTTTACCTGTAGGGGCGATTCGCGAATCGCCCCTACAGCGGCATACACGAGCTGGGGGCGTTACTTATCGCCGACTCGATTTACCTTTCCTGATTTTGGGCATATCTAGGCACCGCTCTGGCGGGCTTTTGCGCGCTGGCCTTTTTTGTCTTGCTCATTTACGTGCAGACTGGAATGGCTGTGCGGCTTTTCGCCCCGTGCTTCATTACTGGATTATATCACCCTAAGAGTGAGTTTCGCTCACTGATCTGGGAGCATTTTAGATTAAGATTTTAAATATTTCTTAATCATTTTGATAACTTTATGTGTCTATTTCACTAAACACGAGCTTTTTGCTGGGTGCTGCCACGGGCACAACTATACCATAACACAAATCTGGCCCATCACCATAATTATATTTGGCACATTCGACGGGGTGGGGGGACCAGGGGGGCAGGGGGGCAGGGGGGCAGCGGTTCGGCTTCGC
>DVDU01000166.1 GCA_015296065.1 Oscillatoriaceae cyanobacterium M33_DOE_052
CCTCAAATCCCAATTCTTGGCCAATATGAGCCACGAAATCCGCACGCCGATGAATGGGGTTTTGGGGATGGCGGGTTTACTGGCGCAAACTGACCTGAACTCAGAGCAGCGGGATTTTGTGGAGACGATCGAGAAATCCGCCGATAGCCTGCTGTCGATTATCAACGATATCCTGGATTTCTCCAAACTCGAAGCCGGGGAGATGTTCCTGGAAAATATAGAATTTAACCTAGTTAAATCTCTGGAAAGTGTTTTAGATTTACTGGCAACATCAGCCCACAAAAAAGGTTTAGAGATAGGCAGCTTTGTCAGCAGTGACTGTAAGCGCCATTTGCTCGGTGATGAGGGACGCCTACGGCAAGTTTTGGTCAACTTAGTGGGTAATGCGATTAAGTTCACTTCTGCCGGTGAGGTATTTATCTATGCCGAACTAAAGTTCCAAACGGCCACTCATGCCTGCATTCGCATTTCTGTAAAGGATACGGGCATCGGCATCTCTCCGGAAAATCAGCAAAAGCTATTTAAGTCTTTCTCACAAGTTGACTCCTCGATGACTCGCCAGTACGGCGGCACTGGTTTAGGTTTGGCCATCACCAAGCAGCTAGTGGAATTGATGGGCGGCCAAATTGGCATTGATAGTACGGTGGGGCAAGGCTCTACTTTCTGGTTTACGGCTTTATTTGCTTTGCCCTCTACTCCCCATATCAAGGTTTCGGGGGTGCGGAGTTCTCCGCAGTCAATTCTCCAGGGTAAGAAAGTCTTGGTGATAGATGATAATGCTACGAATCGCGAGATTCTCTGCCTCCAACTCCAGGGGTGGCACATGCAGGTAACTACAGCAGGCAGCGGCACGGAAGCTCTGGCGAAGTTACGCTTAGCTGCTGCTGAGGCACAGGCGTATGATGTGGCGATCGTGGATATGGATATGCCGGATATGGATGGGGTAACTCTCATGGAGCTGATTCGGCGGGAGGGGGGATTCGCGAATCCCCCCTCCGGGAGATGGGGAGACGGGGAGATGCCCTCTATCCCCCAACCCCTTTCTCCCACAAGGGGAGAAAGGGGAGTAAGACGGGGAGATGGGGAGATGGGGAGTATTTTCCCAGTCCAGAGGTCACCCAGTCCAGAATTCACCCAGTCCCTCCTAGTGGCAACAGCCAGCGCCAGTGGTTATTTAATTAAGCCGGTGAAAGAATCCCGCTTGCTAGAATCGCTGCTGGAGGTTTTGCGGGAGCCCGCAGTACCGCAAAGAGCATCCCCAGACAGCCTGAATTTGCGTCGTGCCAGCAAAGAAAGCGGGCTAATGTGGGCAAACAATCCTGCCAGAACCAACACTGAGGTCAAGATTCTGTTGGTAGAAGATAATGTGGTGAACCAGAAGGTGGTTAAAAATCAGTTGCGGCGGTTGGGGTACGGTGCGGCGGTGGCGGGGAATGGGAAGGAGGCTCTGGAAATGCTCGGTGTGGTGGATTACGATATTGTCCTCATGGATTGTCAGATGCCGGTGATGGATGGCTATAGCGCTACCCAGGCAATTCGCGCCGCACAAGTACCGATGAAGCGGCATCCGATTATTATCGCTATGACCGCTCACGCCATGAAGGGGGATAGGGAAAAATGTTTGGCGGCGGGGATGGATGATTATCTGAGTAAGCCTGTGGATTTGGATGTCCTGGGGAAAACTTTACAGGTCTGGATCGATCGGATTCATACTACTGGGTTAACACCATTTTGATTTCGTGATGGGGCGGGGAGATGGGGGGAGGGGGTGACGGGGAGACGGGGAGCAAGGGAGACTCGGAGACGGGGAGACGGGGAGACGGGGGGAGATTTAACTTTTCACTTTTCACTTTTAAATTTTAACTTTTCACTCCCCTTGGCTCCCCGTCTCCCCTTGGCGGGAGAAAAATATTTTCTTTGGGGTGGGTTGAAATTTTGTGGTATTGTACTACAATCACTGTCTTTTTGCAACAGAGGTGTTGGTTTTTGTCAGGGTGTTATGACTATGGTGCTGATCTGTGGGGGTTTCGGCGATCGCTCCGCCCAAAAAGTTGGCTAAGTTATCCCAATTCCTCAGAACGGTTTGGCGAAGCGACTTTCGAGCCCAAAGCTATCTTCCAAAGGCAAGGGATGAGGCTGCCGTTGACGCTGCAAGTATTTTTACCCTTTTACCATTGAGGAAGAATAACTCAAAATTTTATCAATTTTGTTAAATTTGATTCAATTTCTTAGCCGGATCCCAAATAATATATGAAGTTACTCATAAATGAGGAAAATTTGTTGTATAGTAGTTTGGTAGCATAGATAACAAAAATATCTAGTCAGTTAGCAGCTTGAGTTAACAAATATTAATTTTTCTCAGCAATTTTGTAACAAAAGTTAATCAACGAGAAGAAAAAATCAGGGGTAAGACCATTCATCTAGGTGAGAAAACTCAGGGAGCCAATGGTGGTAAAAATTTGGGTTAAATCGGGTTTAACCAAGAAGATTTTGGTTGAGCTATGACTATGTTAAATGCGTTTTTCCTATTTCCGCGTATCAGTCATATTTTGACTTTGAGTAAGATATTGCCTGGGAACCAAATTCAAGATCCGCAAAAGCGCAGCGCCTTGCTGCAAAAGGTGATTGAGCAGATCTGGAACTCCCGCGATCTTCATGTGATCCTGCAAACAGCAGTTATGGAGATTGCCAGCATCCTCCAGTTAAAAAAGTGCAGTTTCTTATGGTACTTCCAGCATACAAAACAGGTGCAGGTAGTATGTGAGACTGATGATGGAGGGGCGGATAATTCTGAGATAGGATATTACCCGCTGGAGAAGTTTGGGGGGGTAGCGACGGCGATCGCGGAAGGGAAACTGCTGGTAAAGTGCGATTCCGCGTCGAGTCCGAAGGTGCTGGGAACGATCGCCAACATCTTGCAGCAGTTGCGCGGCCAATCACCTGCGGAGGAGACCTGGGAAGCGGCCCCGGCACAAACAATGCTCGGACATGCCCTGAATCTGTTAGTCCCAGTGAAAGGGCAAGATGGGTGGTTGGGATTTATCGCCTGTGTCAGTGCCACAGAACGGGGTTGGTCGGCAGCGGAGGTGGAGTTTGTACAACTCATTGCCCAACAGCTAGAAATAGCGATTCGCCAAGCTCAGTTATATGAACAGGTAAAGAAGCAGGCACAGCGAGAGCGATTGCTGAATCAGATTGTGCGTCAAACGCGCTCTTCGTTTGATTTAGAAACGATTTTGACTGGGGCGATCGAGCAGCTACTACAAGCGTTGGAAATCGACCGGTGTATCGTGCATTTGGTGGAAGATCAGGATCACAGTGATCTGTTATGTCGGGATACTAAGAGTGAAATCGATTTCCGCCGCTCTCACCTGCTGGAAGTGTGCCGCCCTCCCTATACTCCCTCCATCGATGACTTCGATACTCACGGACCGATTACGGAGTGGACGATCGCCCATCTGCGTCCCGTGGTCATTCCTGATGTCAGCAAAGACCCCCGCATCGGAGAGGAAAATCAGGAATATCAAAAGGCAGCGATTAAATCTTCTATGGTGATGCCAGTAGCTGCTAACGGCAAACTGCACGCCATTCTGTATATGAATCAATGTTCTAAAGCACGCAGTTGGTCGAAACACGATCGGGAATTGGCTGGTGCAGTGGCAGATCAGCTTGCGATTTCAATTCAGCAAGCGGGTTTGTATGCCCAAACCCGTGCCTCAATGGAGCGAGAAGCTCTGCTGCGTTTGATTGGCGATCGCTTAAGCCGGACTCTAGATTTGGACACAATCCTCCACACGATCGTCCGGGAGGTGCTAAAACTACTCCACGCCGACAGAGCCGCGATCTATCAGTTAGGAAAAGCGGGAGAGGGCAAGATTGTAGTTGAAGAGTTTCAATCTAACCAGCAAGATTCATTCATCCATAAGCTACCTCCCAATTCGCCAGCCCACAAGATTGTACAGGAAAGACCACTGGCCAAATGTGAGCCGCCAAAACTGTCAGATTGTGATTGTTTTGGTCAAGATTGCTGGGATTACACCCAGCTCTACCAGCACGGCTGGGTGAGAGCGATCGACAACGTAGCCGAGGCGGATTTGGCAGAAGACAAGCTGGCTTGCTGGGAGCAGTTACAGATTACCGCCAGCCTGAGTGTACCGATTTTAATTGGTTCTAATCTGTGGGGACTGCTACTGGTTCACGAATGTTCAGGGCCGCGACAATGGCGGCAGTCAGAAATTGACTTGCTGCAACAGTTGGCTTTGCAGTTGGCGATCGCCATTCACCAAGCGGAACTCTATGATAAAGCTCGCACCGCCGCCGAAGTGGCGGAACGAAAAGCCCAAGAACTAGAGATTGCCTTGCGCCAGCTCTCTTCCGCTCAAACCCAACTAATTCAGAGCGAAAAAATGTCCAGTCTTGGCCAAATGGTAGCTGGCATCGCCCACGAAATCAACAATCCGGTCAATTTCATTTATGGTAACATTTCTCATGTGGATGGCTACGCCCATGACTTGCTCAAATTAGTGGCCTTGTATGAAAAGCACCATCCCGAAGTCGCACGGGAAATCGCAGCCTGCAAAGAAGATATCGACCTAGAATTTTTGAGCGAAGACCTGCCCAAGATTCTCGCCTCGATGAAAATCGGCACTGACAGGATTCGGGAAATTGTCTTATCTCTGAAGAACTTCTCCCGGCTGGATCAAGCCGATATGAAACCCGCCGACATTCACTCCGGTATTGATAGCACCTTATTAATTTTGCAAAATCGTCTCACCCCCAAATCTAAGGGTGATATGATTAAGCGTGGTCGCGCCGCCAAGGTCAAGTGCGATACCCCAGATATCCAAATTATCAAAGAATACGGCGACATCCCTCGCACGGAGTGTTATCCGGGGCAGCTCAATCAAGTATTTATGAATATTTTGGCTAATGCTATTGATGCCCTAGAAACTCATTATGAGCAAAGCATAGCCGCCGGGATTTGCTTTCAACCTCAAATTACTATTCGCACGGAAATCGTGAGCCGCAAATCTTCTGTACCGAGCTTCCAGAACCTCCACGATGGCTGCAGGGGTCAGAGTCAACTGGAAAGTGCCAGTGAGGAGCAATTTATCTGCATTCGCATTGCCGATAATGGACCGGGAATTAAACCTGAAGAGAAATCCCGCCTTTTTGACCCTTTTTACACGACTAAACCTGTGGGTAAGGGCACCGGTTTGGGCTTATCTATCAGTTACCAGATTGTGGTGGAAAGACACGGCGGCTCTCTGGAGTGCATCTCGGCTCTGGGACAAGGGGCGGAATTTCTGATTGAAATTCCCCTCCAGCGTGGGGCAACCCGCAACCAGGAGCCCCAATTGGTAGAAGCCAGATTTAATTAGACAGTGAGTTATAGTCATTTCAATTAAGAATGAGAATGTTTTTTTGTTAAACCCCGCGCCCTCACCCCCGTCCCCTCTCCCAAGTAGGGAGAGGGGAGAGTTGGAGCCAGAAAGCATCCAGGTCTTACTCCCCTTTCTCCCTTTTTGGGAGAAAGGGGTTGGGGGATAGAGGGCAACTC
>DVDU01000081.1 GCA_015296065.1 Oscillatoriaceae cyanobacterium M33_DOE_052
CAGCAGATGATAGTTTGACGGCATGTTTGGGGCGTATAGCAATTGGGGAAGCAAGCAAACAAAATAACTTCTGATCTCGTTGACGGGAGTAACGGGAAAGGTTCGAAAGATAGACTCGGGCCAGGATGTAGCGAAGAGACTCGGCCTGAAACCGTTGCTGCCCAGCGAGGTTGCGCAAGAGCCGCACGGGGAGATACTGAGAAGACACGATTTCCATAAAGAGACGCCGCTTTGGTATTACATCTTAAAAGAGGCCCGGTTGTATCACGGAGGGAAGATTCTAGGGCCGGTCGGTAGCCATATTGTGGCTGAGACCATCGTCGGGCTTTTGAGAGTGAGTCGGTATTCTATCCTCAAGAAACCTGATTGGAGACCCTTTCTTGGTCAGAAAGAACGCGAGGAATTTGGCACGGCGGACCTGCTGGTTTTTGCGGATGTCGTAAATCCGCTGGGTTCTTAAATCAATTACTTCAGAGAAGGCTAATGCGGTCTCCGCGAATCCACAGAAAAGGAGAAAGTTTATGAGCGTACCAAAGAGAAGCATCATCGAGAAATTGGCTAAGGAGAACGTCGATAGGATCAAACTTGTTGGTCTTTCAAAGGGCGATAACCTGGTCCAGAAGGAGAACATAGCTGTATTTATAGAACAGGAGCGCGGCGTTGATATGCCGGAACTTCGCTTAGGAGCCGTTAAGAAATAACTTCCCGATATTTGAACAGCAGGCTTTGAATGCGAGAATATAGCTTGTAGAATTGAGAGCTTTCAAATCACCATTACTCGTTTCACAAACTTATGCCAGTACCAGATATACACACCTGTGAGTGCTTGAATTGCCAAAATAAGGCCGACCACCCTGATAAGCAATTGCATCACCAAATGAATCTGTTTTTTAGCCGATTGGACGAACAACAACGTCGTTGGTATGCAGCTTTGGAATCTGACCGCATAGGTCAGGGTGGTGATAAGTTACTTTCACTCATTACCGGATTGGATGACAAGACTATAAGGCGTGGGAGGGATGAACTGGCTCAGCAACTCGCTTCAAGACCAGTTGATCGAGTGCGACGACCTGGCGCAGGCCGTCCCCTTGCCGAAAAAAAGACCCTGCGATAGAAGGTGATTTGAGCCGTATGCTAGAAGCAGAAACGGCGGGTGACCCCTCAAGCCAACAAAAGTGGGTGCGTAGCAGTCTCAGGCAATTGAGTGAGAGGCTATCAAAGGCCGGACACAGTGCAAGCCCACCCACTGTGGGAAGGCTACTTCGCAAACTTGACTTTTCATTGAAGTCAAACCGAAAGCAGAAAGAGGCCGGATCAGATCATCAGGATCGAGATGAGCAATTCCGCTACATAGAAGAGAAGAAGCAGGAATTTCTCCAAGCAGGGATGCCGGTAATCAGTGTAGATGCGAAGAAGAAGGAACTTGTGGGAGATTTCAAGAATCGTGGGCAATCTTGGTGCAGAGAAGCCGAAGAAGTTAATGTGCATGACTTTCTATCGAGTGCCAAAGGGCGAGTTGTACCATATGGAATATATGACTTGGGAAACAATCAAGGATATGTATATGTAGGGGAATCCTGTGATACATCTCAGTTCGCAGTAGATGTGATAGCGAGGTGGTGGCAGCAGGAAGGCAAGGCTGAATATCGAAAGGCAAACAGAATGCTGATATTAGCCGATGGAGGAGGCAGTAATGGGTGTCGAGTGAGGAGTTGGAAACAGAACTTACAACAGGAGGTGAGCGACCGACTAGGACTGGAAGTGACAGTGAGTCACTATCCGACAGGATGCTCGAAGTGGAATCCAATAGAGCATCGGTTGTTCAGTTACATCAGCATCAACTGGGCGGGCAAGCCGCTGAGAAGGATGGAGACGATACTGGGATACATAGCAGGGACTAAAACGAAGGCAGGTTTGAAGGTGAAAGCATATGTGCAAAAAGGGATATATGAAAAAGGGAAGAAAGTTTCGGATGCTGAGATGGAGAAGCTGAATATGGAGCGCCACGATGTTTGTCCAAACTGGAATTACACGATACGACCACGAATAGGGATCGTTCCAGACACTTGAGAAAATATGTTCAAAACGGGAAGTAATATTTTTACGGGCCCTAAG
>DVDU01000304.1 GCA_015296065.1 Oscillatoriaceae cyanobacterium M33_DOE_052
CAAATCCTCGACGAAGGCCATTCCGTTGGCAATCATACTTTTAACCACCTGAACGGCTGGCAAACCGACCCCGTCGTTTACCTCCACAATGTGCGCCGCTGTGCCCGCGTCGTCAAAAGCCGGCTCTTTCGCCCGCCTTACGGACGGCTGCTTCCGAAGCAACGCGCCTTCCTCGAACGGCATTTTCAAATCGTCATGTGGGACGTTTTGAGTGGCGACTACGACGCGGATATCCCACCCGAACAATGCCTCCAAAATGTGGTGGGAAATGCCCAGCCAGGCTCCATCGTGCTGATGCACGACAGCCTGAAAGCCGAACGGAATTTGCGTTTCATACTCCCGGCGGCGTTGGAGCATTTTGCGGAGAAGGGGTATCATTTTGAGAGATTGGAGGATGACGATAGGTAGCCTTTATCTTTTGCCATAATTGGCAGATGAATAATTTTCTTCAAAGTTTTGGAAGAGTAATGTTCATCTTAAAACCTGCGGAAGCCTTTAAAAACAGGTTGGCAAATTATCTTTTTCGCAAGTGCGCATTTCGCAAGACGACAATCTCTCCAATTATTATATGCTTCGTATTTGCATTGCTATAATCTTTGCAAATGTTAAAATTTGGAATCAAGTAAAATCTGTGGAAAGCATCCCATGTTCTTTGCGGCATCGCCGGTGATTGACGTTCACTTCATCCACTCATTTTAAAAACGCTTTCGCAATGAAACCGATTTCCAAAATCTTCCTCTTGACGGTTGTCGCAATATTGACTACCGTAGCCGCTTGTAAAAAAGATTTTCTATCCGACAATGCAACCAATAACCTGTCTGAAAATGAATTGGGGGGGGGGCAGTTGGGCCAGCTCTGACCGGGACGGCGAAGGAGGCACTGTTTTAGGACAAGCGCGAACCATACCCTATTCAGTTGATAACATCCGCCAAGCCTACAACAACCTTTACAGCACGAGTATCGCTGCCATCCAGCCTAACTACCTGTACGTTCGCTTCCTGCCGCAAAGCCCCACAGATGTCAAAACGCTCTTGGAGAGCGATTTAGAACTGTGGGATTTTCCACTTCACTACGATATTTTCTCGATAGGAGAAACCTACCATGACCCTACGGTGTCAGACTCAAACTATACTTGGCAATACGCAGTAGTACCTGCCGATTTCATTTTTCCAAGCATTCAGTACGAGATAATTGAGCGTCTTGCTTTAGTGCCGGAGGACTCGCGCATTGCCGAAGAAGCGTTCAGGATTACAGGTAACGAGTATGAAACGCCCGACGAATACGAGCCGGATCCACAGATGGTGAATGGCAAGTTCCAATTCACTCTCGATCACAGTTCGCCTCCGGGAGGCGAATCAGGTGAGCGTGGAGGTCCGTGTTGGTGCTTGACACCCGACAATATGCGAAAACCCTCAGGTTGTGTTCAGGTATTCGACAATATGCTCAACCAATGGGATGGTGTGCGAGAGGTCAAGGTTATTGTGTCGAAAAGCCGCTTGTTTGGGATTATTTTTCATCGCTCAGATTACACTGACGAAGCAGGTTGTTGGTACATCAACCACAAGTATAAAGGGAAAATCCACGTTTGGGTAAAATGGGAGAGCGCCACTTGCAACATCAAGACGATGAAAAGCAATGTTGATTTGTGGAATTACACCTTTCCCCGCCGCGCCTACATTGGAAAATACAACGGCCCGAATTTCAACAACATCGCCATCCAATTCAATTGGACGAGTTCGATTAATTCCAAAACTTTCCGCAACTGGGTGGCCTCTACTGCCAACAATGCTATTTACGAGTTCCAGAACTACGCTATAAACAATAGCCTGCCGCATCCTCCCGGAGATTTGAAAGTGTTGATTACTCCATGGGGTTCGGGAAACACAGGTGCGGCTCCCATGTTGGACAAATTCTCCATTTGGTCGCAAGCACTTTTCGTACTCTCCGCTAACCAAATATTAAAAGGTGTATTTATGGTGGCGGCTCCAGTTGGTACCGTTTTGAGCCTGTCGCTTAGTACATGGCTGGTTGCTGCCGCGCCGGATATTGTACTCAACTGGAACGATGGAGGCAATGCCAACTCGGACGACATTAGGGAAACTATGTACCATGAATTGGCACATGCCCAACATTTTGGACAGGTTGGCCAAGGCTACTGGCTCGATGAGATCTTGTTCACTGTTGCCAATTTGGGCTACGGCGATGGAAGCGCACCCGGCTCAGGGCGAGCCGAAGTAGTGGAAATGTGGGGATGGCAGAATGGGCGATGGGCTGCCCATTTGAGATATGGGCTAAGTCATAGCAATCCGGGAGCTCCTGCAACTAATACTTGGCAAGGGCGATTAGAACGAGGGACATTCGCTTCCAGTTATATCGCCTTTGGCTGGCAGTACGATATTCAGGACAACAACGCCTTGACACCAAATCTGGACGAAGGAGAAATATCAGGTGTAACTGTACCCGATGCCGTATCAGGCTACACACAAGCACAGATATTTGCCACCATGACACCCAGCATGTTGTCAGCAAACCAGCAACGACTGGTTTTGCAACCAACCTTGCCTCCGGGAACCACCTTAGCAGCCTACATAGCTTTGGCTACCGCATACGGCTTGTAATGGCAATTCAACGTAGCGCCGGGCGGCTTTATACCCCGCCCGGCGCTTTCCTGTTTCACCCTTACATTTCTTAAAAAATGTTACGTTATCTCACGCTCTTGGCTGCTGGCCTCATTATGCTTTGCCTCTCTTGCACCTCCTGCAAGGATAAAAACTGCCCGGATTTTCTTCAATACCAAATTCCATACACAACAGCTCCTATACAGGACACTTTTCAAATAGGGGACACCATCTGGATAGAAATGAATTTCGCCGACACGCTGACTGACCTGAATGGTAATGTATCCAACACCTTCAGTAATTACAATTTTAAATTGGAACTGCAATGTGATAGATTTGACATAGACCCTCCGCAAGGGAAAGCGGTAAGTTTTATGGATGCCTTCCCTTCCGAAGGGGAAGTGGTAGCCCGGTC
>DVDU01000153.1 GCA_015296065.1 Oscillatoriaceae cyanobacterium M33_DOE_052
CTATAGACCAGCCGCCAACCGCCTCTCCCCTCTCCCGCAGCTACGGCAGAGGGGTCGGGGGTGAGGGCCAACACCGTCGCCAGCACACTCTCGCGCTCAATCACGATGAGCCTGACATCATAGCGCTCGACCACCGCCTCCCAGCCCGGCCGGACGAGCGCTACCTTCAGGTAGTCGCGCAGGAAGGCATCGTCATACAGATCGGTCCGGCCGTCTACGAAGACGCGATAATCGGGATACAGCGCCCATATCAAGTAGCCACCCCAGTTGTAGCTATTGAACATCGGCCCGGCGGGCCGCTGCTCGCGCAGGTAGCGCACCGCGCCCAGCGGCAGGCTGGCCGCCTCGGCTTGCGTGATCGTCGCCGGCTGCAGCACCAGCGCGATCTTGACCGTTGCCGCTATCGTCACCAGCGCCAGGATGAGCCAGTTCAGCACCGTGCGCATCCGGTGAGTGGAAGAGCCGGGGAAAGAAGCCTGCTCCCCTGCTCCCCTGCCCCCCTGCCCCCCGTCACACCGTCCCCTTGTAAGAGGGGGCTGAAGGATATCCCCTCACCAGGTAAGCTATTCGACAACTTGCCAGTCGCGAATTCGCCACTGACCGTCAACCCGTACCAATTCATACTTGATGCGCAGTTTCTCGTCTTTAGAGCGGGCTAATTGAGTACCCTCGTAATACTGGCCGATTTCGGTAACATCGGCTTCTACAGAGGCTCTATCGGGGTCAGTTTCACTAATGACGGGGGTGGCGGCATTGATTTTATGCTGATACTGCCAATACCAATTTTCCTGCTGCGCGCTAGTGGCGAGACGGCGCCAGTAAGTCAAAGCCGGATCCAGCAAAATGTTGGGGAGCAGATCGACTTGGTGCCCAGAGCCGAGAGCTTTGGTTTTGATGGCGAACCATTCTTCCAAGACTTGCTTGGCGATCGTCTCCGAGAGCGGACCGCCAGCCCACCCACTAACGGTAGGAGCCGGTATCGGTATCGACGGCGCATCCAGCCGGATGCTCAACTGCTCTCCTTCCAGTGGTGGACCAGCGAACATCCCCGCCACCAAACCCCAAGTAGCCCGCATCAGAAACCACAAAAACAACAAACCAAACAGACCCGCCGCCAGCAGCAAAATCAGCCGGTCCAACTTCAAACGCCCCTCGCGACGGAACGCGCCCGTCGCCCCAGAGGGGCGCCAACGTAAAGAAGCCCCGGTGCCCCTTTCCCTGACGGAGCGCGATCGCTCTTCCCCAGCGCCTGGGCGTTCTCGCCGATAGGGGTTATTTACCTCCTCACCCGTACCCCGCACCCGGTCAGCCACCGGTAGCTTGCTGCTGGGGGGGTTTCCAGATGAGCCACTCTCACCACCGACTCCCGTGGGAGAGTCAATTCTAGAACGCTCAGAGGGCAGCATTGGCGAGTCAGGATCCATACCTCCCCCCTGTGACAGCCTCGGACGAGAACGGGGTGCTTCTGTCTGGTCAGCCAAGCGCACCCGAGTAGCCCGAGTTTCCAGATTCGGAGGCGAAGTAGGTACAGGCGCTGTCCCCCTAGGCGGGTCAGCATACCCAGTCTCATTCCCAGACAGAGGTTTAGACCCATTAGCCAGAGGAAAAGAGATAGCTACCGCAGGCGATCGAGGGTTGGAGGGTGGGGGCAGCCCCACCGATGCTGGCTCTGGCGGCGAATATGTCACCATCCACTCGGAAGCCTCCTCTACCGTTGCCTCCGGTAGGGATTCCAAATAAGCCTGCACCCGATCGTCCGCAAAATAATCCTTCAGCGACACCTGCACCGAAGCCAAATCGCGGAAATAAGGGAAGACCTCCGACTGCAACCAACGTTCCGCATACAAACACAAACCGGGGAGCAAGTCCGGTGCATCCTGAGACTGCCCTCTGATAAAATCAATCAGCTCATACTCTTGGGTGAGAGCCAACGCCGCCGAAGCCTCCTCAGTCTGCCCCAACAACAAAGTACAAACCGCCTGTTCCAGATGCACATCTTGGCGGCGTCCCAGTTGTGTGAGCATCAGCTTAGCGCGGCGGATCAGAGACGGTTCTCGATCGGCAAAACCCCGCGCCACCAAAGCATATACCGCCAGATAAGTAGCCACCGCACTGGGGCGGCGAGCTTCCGCCACAAATAGCTCCTGTTGCTCGGCAACCGTAAGGTGGCTGCGAATTTGCTGGATGAAGCGCAGGAAATCATCCACATCCAAACCCGACTGGTCATCACCATTACCATCAATCCCAGAACGCTCTTGGAGCATATCTTGCAACAGTTGCAAGCCCCGGCGCCTTTGGGCTGACTTTGATTCTGGCAAAGCCAGCAACTCCAGAATCCTGTAAGGACGCAGCTTGTAGAGTTCGCCTTGGATTTCCCCACGCAGTTGGGGGAATAATCCCTCCCGCAGGAGCATTTCCTGGCCGCTTTCCAGAGATGTGGCCGCATTTTCATAATTGCTCTGCTGCCACTGTTCCCGCCCCAATTCCAGACAAGCCAGAGCCGCCGTCAGCACGATATCCGGCACCACCAGCTTGGGGTCGCCAAAGCGGCCATTTTTTAAACTGATGTTCTTGCCGCTGAGCATCGGTAAAGCCAGCTTCAACACCAGTTCATATTCCCCCAACTCTTGCAGTAACAACAATGCACCAGCGAACTGGGTAGGTTCGATGTCGATGAGGGGGGTATTTGGGTCTAAAGCTAAATCGGTGGCAACGCCGGAGCCTTCTGGCTCTGATTCGGGCTCGTAAGTTTTTGACAGAAATTTGGCGTCGTAAGCCTGACGTGCTTCCGGATCGCTGAGGACGGCACCAGCTTCGTCGAGTAGCTGTTTGCGAGCATTGCTAGCTAATTCTGAATATTCCCGCCTCGGAAGCCCGAGGGTGCGATCGCGATGCGCCTGCTGCAACTGCTCCGCAGTGGCCTGAATCGGCAGGCCCAGAATCCTATAATAATCAAGTGGAATCCGCACAGTCTCCTTCCCCAGCAGTGAGCAACCTTTCCCAAACCACAGGAGCCAAATTCAAACTACAAAAATAATGCGATAATTATAGCCCCTAGATTCTAATCTAAAATTTTAACCGCTTGCAGCGTCAACGTGCGCCCTCACCCACGGACCAAAGCCTGTCCCCCATCCAGGGGCGCCGAACACCGTTGCTGTGTCGCGTCAACTCCTCTATTGCCCCTAAAATAGGAACCATCAATGTTTCAGGAACGGATTTTACCAGTATTTGACCGCAGCTCCATCAGCATCACCAAAGAAGAAGGGTTGATGCTCTATGAAGATATGGTTTTGGGCCGCCTGTTTGAAGACAAGTGCGCCGAAATGTACTATCGGGGCAAAATGTTTGGTTTTGTCCACCTCTACACCGGCCAAGAAGCCGTTTCTACCGGCGTGATTCGTGCCATGCGTCCCGGGGAGGATTATGTTTGCAGCACCTACCGCGACCACGTGCATGCTCTCAGTGCTGGGGTGCCACCTAGGGAAGTCATGGCCGAGTTATTTGGCAAGGAAACCGGCTGCTCCAAAGGTCGCGGCGGTTCTATGCACATGTTCTCCGCCGAACACCGCCTCCTCGGCGGCTACGCCTTTGTAGCCGAAGGTATCCCCGTGGCTACTGGGGCCGCCTTTCAAAGCAAGTACCGCCGGGAAGTCATGGGGGATGAAACAGCAGACCAAGTAAGCGCCTGCTTCTTCGGCGATGGCGCCTGCAATAACGGCCAGTTTTTTGAATGCTTGAATATGGCGGTGTTGTGGAAACTGCCCATGATTTATGTGGTGGAGAATAACAAGTGGGCGATCGGCATGGCTCACGAACGCGCCACCTCTGTCCCAGAAATTTACAAAAAAGCCAGCGCCTTTGGTATGGTTGGCGTGGAAGTCGATGGTATGGATGTCCTCGCCGTCCGCGCCGCCGCTCAAGAAGCCGTTGCCCGCGCCCGCGCTGGTGAAGGTCCCACCCTCATCGAAGCCTTGACCTACCGTTTCCGGGGCCACTCCCTCGCTGACCCCGATGAGCTGCGCTCCAAAGAAGAAAAAGAATTCTGGCAAGCTCGCGACCCGATCAAGCTGTTTGCCTCTTACCTCATCGAACACAATCTCAGCACCCAAGACGAACTCAAACAAATCGATAAAAAAGTGCAAGCCAGTGTCGATGATGCCCTAGCTTTTTCCGACAGCAGCCCCGAACCTGACCCCAGCGAACTCTACCGTTATATCTTTGCTGAAAGCTAGGTTCTTTGTCCTTTGTCCTTTGTCCTTTGTCCTTTGTCCTTTGTCCTTTGGTAACAAGGGACAAGGGACAAGGGACAAGTGACAAGTGACTTGTTTATCCCAGGTGCGCTTCTTGGCAACAGCAACTGGGAGTATTGAAGCTAGCAGAGCGGTGGCGGCGCTCTTCCTTGGCTATGTACATGGCGGCGTCCGCTGCACTCATTACCTGGGCGGCACTTTCCGTAGTCACATCAATCTCGATCGCGCCGATGCTGACTCCCACAGCAAAAGTTTTCTCCTGCCAGACAAAGGTAAAATCTTCGATCGCCCCCATCAGCTTCGCTACTACCATCTCTCCATCTTCCACAGAGCAGTTGTGCAGCAACAAGGCGAATTCATCTCCCCCTAAGCGCCCTAAAACATCGGATTGGCGCACATTAGCTTGAACCAGAGCAGTAAACTGGCGCAATAGTTCATCACCGGCGGCGTGACCAGCCCGATCGTTCACCATCTTAAACCGATCCAAATCCAGATAGCAGAGGCAGTGGCGATTGCCTTCCGTCTTGGCATCAGTGACAGCCAGGTCTAAGCGGCGATCGAACTCCCGCCGGTTCACACATCCAGTCAAATCATCGTGACTAGCCTGCCAGGAAAGCTCGCGAGTCTGATTGCGAGTTTTCGTCACATCCCGACAAACCAGCACCGATCCATAGACTGCCCCCCGCAAATAGATGGGAGCAGCGGAATACTCCACCGAGAATCGATTGCCATCCCGGTGTTTAAAGAAAGTTTGGTGGCAAGCTGCCACCGCTTCACCGCCTTGCAGCACTTGGGCAAATCCAGGGATCCGAGAATTACTGCTGTCCTGGGCGATCGGGAAAACCTCCGTCAGTAAGCGGCCTCTAACTGCCTGAAACTTCCATCCGGTCAGGGTTTCTGCCGCCCGGTTCCAAGACTGCACCCGTCCCATAGCATCGGTGACAATCACCGCATCTGCGATCGATTGCAAAGTAACGAGTGCCAGTTCTTTTTCCCACTGTAGCGCTGCCCGTATCCCCTGGCACTCCTCGATTTCCCGGCGCATATGGTCTAGACCCTGTTGCAGTTCTGCCACTTTGTACAGCAACTGCTGTTTTACTTCCGCCCTCGTTCTCCAATGTAACTTAAGGACCCCCCAACCCACCTGCAACCCCAACACCAGAGGCACCGCTTTCAGGAAAACTGAGGCTGGGGGGTTGGTAGCGAGTAAATCCCACAAATCCATAATATGACTGGCGCCGGAAGCTCCCGCCACCGCGATGGCGCCACCCCACATCTCTTGGCTGAGCAAATGGTTTTGCTTCTGCTGCTCAGACATGCTGACGATCGCCATACCCAAGCAAGCCAAAGCCAGCACTGCATCGGTACTCACCTCGAACCAGAAAATTATATTTGATAAATGCAGCAAATTTATGGTGGTGTTTGCAATAACTAAAGCGTAAACTTTTTCTAAAACTCCCACAATATCGCGACCTCCTTTGGCGTCGCATCATCTGTTTATAAATTATGAAATATTGCCAAATATGCAGCCCTTTTCCTGTGTCGAGCATTCCTCTGGACTGCAGGTAGCCCGGTTTTTTGGCGTGACTCTGGGCTGGCTTTCCCTGAACAGCTTGATCACCAAGGTTGTTGCCTAAGCTACAACCCTATGGTGGTTGTATTGCAATTAGTATATTCTGAAACATATTGGCATCGCATCCGCAAATTTATGGGATTTCATCTCCGTATATTTACATAGATAAACATCGTAAATATACCTTCATTGCTGCGGAGGTACGGAGATAATAGCGGAGATGGGGAGTGCTTCTGCAGGGGAGCGGGGGACCAAGGGACGGGGGGACCGGGGGGAGTGTGGGGAGTGTGGGGAGTGTGGGGAGGGTGGGGAGTGTGGGGAGTGTGGGAAGTGTGGGGAGTGTGGGGAGTGTGGGGAGTAATCTTCCCCCTCTTCCCCCTCTTCCCCCTCTTCCCACCCCTCCCCCTCTTCCCCCTCTTCCCACCCCTCCCCCTCTTCCCCCTCCTCCCCGTCTCCCCGTCTCCCCGTCTCCCAGTCTCCCCGTCTCC
>DVDU01000028.1 GCA_015296065.1 Oscillatoriaceae cyanobacterium M33_DOE_052
GCAGGGGAGACGGGGAGCAGGGGAGCAGCGGTTCGGCTTCGCCCTTCGACTTCGCTCAGGGCAAGCTCACCGACCGGGGGGCAGGGGAGCAGGGGAGCAGGGGAGCAGGGGAGACGGGGAGCAGGGGGGACGGGGAGACGGGGAGATTGCCCTCTATCCCCCAAACCAACGGACAAAGCGCCAATTCACATGAATTTGTAGGGGCACGGCATGGGCAAAATTCGCCAAAAAACCCAGATTTCCCTGGCGCCGTGCCCAAACCAACGGACAAAGCCGTAATTCACATGAATCTGTAGGGGCACGGCATGGTCAAAATTCGCCAAAAAACCCAGATTTCCCTGGTGCCGTGCCCACCCCAACGGGAGGTTTCGAGATTTTTCGTTGGTGGGGGCACGGCGTTATTTATATTTGGGTGGGATGCGATCGGGTTAACGATGCCGTGCCCCCACATGAATTATTCATTGGCGGTTGGGACCTCTGGAACTCTGGACCGGGGGGACGGGGCATGCCGTGTCCCTACTGATGCACCACCAGGGTATGGCGACTCATTTCTATCAGAGAATGTACCTGGAATAGTTGCGCTAGCTGGGGTAAATTGTTTTTAAATAAATCTTCTAGCTCAACATTGGTGATGTTGCCGGTAGTCACGATTAACAGTTTATAAGGTTCGTTTTTAATCAAAAACGAATCATAGAAATCCCTGTCTTTTGTAATGACAATTCTGTTTTCCTGCAGGGAAATATCATTAATGGCTGAATCTGGGGTTGAATTTCCCAGTTTCAAATCTTGGGTATGGAGGGTATCGTAACCGGAAAGTTGCAAAAAACGTGCTAGCCGCAAGGGTAACTGGGCATCGACTAAAAATTTCATGGGGCTATTTTATAGATGCTTTTTACCTGCGTCAGCCTGGTGGCAAACACCAAAGCTGCTAGAATATCATCTTTTTCCAAGTCTTCATAGTCGGCGAGGATGTCTTCTATGCTCATCCCGGCACTAAGTAATTCTAGGATGAATTCTACTGGATAACGCAGTCCCCGGATACAGGGTTTTCCGTGACAAATATTTGCATCTAGGGTAATTCGCTGCCAAAGGGTGTTTTCCATATCTTTTGGGAGAAACGGGGAGCAGGGGGGCAGGGGAGCAGGGGAGATTGCCCTCTATCCCCCAAACCAACGGACAGAGCGGTAATTCACATGAATACGTAGGGGCACGGCATCGTCAGGATTCGCCAAAAAACCCAGATTTCCCGGGCGCCGTGCCCACCCCAACGGGAGGTTTCGAGATTTTTCGTTTGTGGGGGCACGGCGTTATTTATATTTGGGTGGGATGCGAAATTTTAACGATGCCGTGCCCCTACATGAATAATTGATGGATAATTTTATATGAATTAAGAGGGGCACGGCATGGTCAAAATTCGCCAAAAAACCCAGATTTCGGTGGCGCCGTGCCCAACCCAACGGAAAGATGGTTAATTCACATGAATTGGGATGGGCACGGCGTCATCAAGATTTATCGTTTCGGCTCGATATTGACGATGCCGTGCCCCTACGTGAATTATTCATTCGCGGTTGGGACCTCTGGAACTCTGGACTGGTAGGGACACGGCATGCCGTGTCCCTACCAGGTGGTATGTGCCTAGAATTGATGCAGGTTGACGCCGCATTCTTTGGCGTATGCTTGTAAGCCTTTCTGTTGGATGGTTTTGATGGCTTTGGTGGAGAGGTGGAGTTTGACCCAGCGTTTTTCTTGGGGCCACCAGATGCGTTTCCACTGCAGGTTGGCTTGTTGCAGTTTGTGGGTGCGGCGGTGGGAGTGGGAAACGGACATGCCGTTATTGGCTTTTTTGTCGGTGAGTTGGCATCTACGGGACATTGTTGTTCCTCTTGGTGATTGAAGGCAGTTTTCTATTATATCGCTCTTTTTGGCTGCCTGCTGTGGTGCGGATGGAAAGGGGTTTAGTTGCTGAAACTATAGACAATTTGATGGTTGAGTTGGCCGCAGAGGGAGGAGGGGGGTTTGGTGCGGGGGTAGGTGATGCGGTTGAGTTGCACTCCTAGGCTGGTGAGGGGGTCGCTGCCTGATGATACGAGGAATTCTAGGCAGTCTAGTGCGGGCCAGGTGGCTAGTTCGTCGAGTATTTGACTGATGGCCTGGAGATAGGGATGGTCTGGTTGTTGATACCAGTCGGGGGCGGCGAGTTGGGGCTGGTCAAACCCTAGGTGAAAGGTGAGGGTGGGTTTGCCGAAGACGGCGACGGTGACTGGTCGTTTTTCTTCTTGGAGGAGTAAATGTTCTTCGGCGGCGATCGACCGGACTTTTTCTAGGTGTTCATATGTCTGCTGGGGGGTGAGTTCTTCTTCTGTCCAATGGAGGGCGATCGTGATGAGATAGGTCTGCAGGAGCATGTGTCCGAGTTTTTCGGCTTTGGTGGCGAGATAGCTGCAGTTGTAGGGGTTGGTCTCGATGAGCAGGGGGACGCGATCGACTATTTCCAATCCATAGCCTTTTAACCCAGCGATTTTGCGGGGGTTGTTGGTGACGAGGCGGATTTTGTTGATGCGCAAATCGTTGAGGATTTGGGCACCGACGCCGTAGTTGCGGAGGTCGGCGGGAAAGCCGAGGCGTTCGTTGGCTTCTACGGTGTCGAGTCCGGAGTCTTGAAGGGAGTAGGCTTTGAGTTTGTTAATTAAGCCGATGCCGCGTCCTTCTTGCCGCAGATAAACTACGACTCCTTCGCCTTTGTTTTCAATCATTTTCATGGCGGCTTGGAGCTGCATGCGGCAGTCACAGCGCAAGGACCCCAAGGCGTCGCCGGTGAGGCATTCGGAATGGACGCGCACCATGACGGGTTTGTTGTGAAATTCGGCGGGGTCTCCTTTGACAATGGCGATATGGTCGGAGCTGTCTAAGGTGTTGCGATAGGCGTAGATTTTGAATTGGCCGAATTCGGTGGGGAGGTTGGCGACGGTTTCGCGGATGACAAATCGCTCGTGTTGTAGTCGGTAGGCGATTAAATCGGCGATGCTGATGATGACGAGGTGGTGTGTTTGGGAATATTCTATGAGTTCGGGTAGCCGCGCCATTGAGCCATCGGGGTTTTGGATTTCGCAGATGACTCCGGCGGGGTATAATCCGGCGAGTCTGGTAAGGTCCACGGCGGCTTCGGTGTGACCGGCGCGTTTGAGGACGCCACCATCTCTGGCGCGGAGGGGGAAGATGTGACCGGGACGGCGGAGGTCGGTGGGTTTGGTGTTGGGATGAATGGTGGTCTGGATGGTGCGGGCTCGATCGTCTGCGGAAATGCCGGTGGTGACGCCGAGGTGGGGTCCGGCATCGATGCTGACGGTGAAGGCGGTTTGGTTGCTGTCGGTGTTGTTGGTGACCATTAAGGGGAGGTCGAGGCTGTCGAGGCGATCGCCTGTCATGGCGAGACAAATCAAACCTCTGGCATGCACTGCCATGAAGTTGATGGTGTCGGGGGTGGCAAACTGAGCGGCACAAATCAGGTCCCCTTCGTTTTCTCGGCTCTCATCATCCACCACAATGATGGGCCGCCCTGCTTTGATGGCAGCGAGAGCGGTGTCGATCGAGTCAAACTCAAAGTTTGGTTTTGAGGCGTTGTCCGACGATTCCACAGAATTCAAGCCAATTACCCGTAAATTTCAGCTTTCCTATCTTGGATTGTAGCCTTTTTGTTTGTCAATCCTCACTGTGGTGCTGGAAATTTGGGCTAGGGACCGCCAGGAGGGTGTTGGTGGGGGTGGGGGGGTGGGCCTTTTGCTTTCCCTGGTGTGGGGGGGTGTGGCTCTGCATCTGGACCGAAATCTTGGTGAAGAAGGTTTCTGGGTAGTTGCGGGGAAAAGGAGTAGGGTGGGCAGTGCCTGACGGAGAATTCTCTTCATCACCAGTAGCAGTATTGGGCACTGCCCACCCTACAGCACTGAGTGTTGAGATAATAGGCTTGAGTCATGCCCACCCGACAACTACAAAATCGTCAAATAGGTTTCTGTGGGACTGATGGGTAACAGCTTCAAGGTTTGATGTTGCAAATCTACTTCTAAGCCCAAAGATTCTAAAGGAATTACTCCCAGTAGCGGCTCGCTACCGCCCGGTAGCTCCAAACACTCGAAGGTTCCTTCTCGGTCAAACATCAATAGGGTGGCATCTCGGAAAATGCGGGCTTTGCCAATGCCCATTGCTGTGGCTACATCCACTTCTTTAAGGATTTTTAGTCCCAGCTTGCTAATTAACTCTGGGGGCAAACACAAGGTGGTTGCTCCCGTATCGACTAGGACGTTCTTGAGGTGGAGCGATCGGATTTGGTCTTCTGGTATCACCCCTGCCTCTGCTAGAATTTGGTCGGCTCGGTTAACGATGGTTAGACTGGCGAAAACTTTTCCCATTTCTTTATGGCCTTGACTTGACATATTGTCCTCCTCTTTAAAGGTCGGAGTTTATTACCTGATTTAATTATAGCTTATATTTTTGCTTGTTGGGGGTTAATCAAAATAAAATTTTCGTTATTTTTTGCGGAATCAATATCTGGAAAAAAGATGGAAAATGGCTAGAGTAATATGTTAAAATACAATTACCGATTTAAAAATAAACATATGTCTAGTACAGCCAATCAAGAACCAACCTTGGCGGATGTCATAGAAAAGTTAAACCAGGTATCGACTGATGTTGATAAGCTAACCACCAAAATTGAAAAGCTAACCACCGAAGTTGACAAGATGTCAAGAGATTCCGAGAAGTTTAACGAGCGATTTTTGAATTACCAACAAGCAATGCAGTGGGTGGTGCAACTGGCTTTTACTCTGATTGCTAGTGCGACGATTACAATAATTATCAGTTCGGTTCTGCGCCGGTAATCAACAATATGGGCAAGCTAGTAGGGTGGGCATTCCCCGCCACAGAAAATTCTGGGTTTAGCTCATGGCTTGGGGGAATGCCCACCCTAAATCGCTCTTGGATGACCATCAAGCGCTCTCTAAAAGCCTGACGTGCAAGACTTCATTACTTTTTAAAGGTGCCAGAAGCGACTCAGGCACCGTAATCACAGCAATGGTTTCTCCCAGAGCGTTAAACACCTCTAGACTGTAGCCATCTTCATCAGGTGCAGGGTGATGCTCTACAACCGTTGCCACATCTCCCCGCCGCAGATTATACTGAGGCAAATCCTCCCTTAGAGCCACCGGTTTAAACAGTTCAAATGCCATGCTTACGCCTCCTTATCTGGAAACAGGGTAATAAACTTGGTTTGTTCAGATTGGGACTCTATCATCCAAATAGTAACGACTTGGAGACTTGTGCCGTTAGGACCTATCAATGTTCCCCGAATTTCATATTTATCACCATAGCGCGTCTGGTCAAATTTTATCGCATCTAAGGGCAGAATTTGCTCCCTCAAGTTCTGTTCTAGTTGTTGCCAGTTATCTGGTGTGTAGCCCGCCTGCGCCAGAAACAGCGATTTGTCATCTTGGCGCTTAAATTTTAGTAAATAATCCGTCAGTTTTGCCGAAGCAATTATGGTATCGGCTGGTAGTTTCACCCATCTACTCCTATGACCATAGCTTTTTTCTCACCTTGCCCAATTGTACCTAGCTTGGTGTGGTTAAAGACCGGGTTTCTTCATAAATATCTCGGTGAGGAGGCAAAGGTTATGGTAGAAACCCGGTTTCTGGGGCGCAGTTTCTAGGCTGCGGGGTAAAGGGTGGAGGGTTAAGGAGAGGGAGGAAGCAGGTTCTGTCAGCTTTTTCTAATAAACTTTGTTGCTCTGGAGTCATATGATTACTCCTTCTCGACGGATATTGCGAAAAAACCCGCTATCATACTCTTGGTACTTCTGAAGCGTGGCAAAGGCACAGCTAATTAAAACATTATACTCTAAACATAACTCGGCGATCGGCTCACTGATGCGCTGGCTTTCTTGAAAGTAATTGAAAGAATTTTTTAGGACAATCAGAACATCAATATCCGAGTCTGGTCTAGCATCGCCTCTGGCTTGGGAGCCAAATAAGATAATTCGGTCTAATTGGTTGCCATAAATATTTTTGATTTCCTGACTGGTTTTTTTGACGATTTCTTCAATTTTCTGATCCATAGAAAATTTTTGGCTAAGATATTTTAATTATATCCTAGCCTATGAAATTTGACAACTAAATTTATAAAAAATTAATTTTGTGAAAAAAAACTGGTTTCTGGCTAATCGCGGGGGGTTATAGAAACCGGGTTTCTGGCACAATCTCTGCATCTAAACCACAACTTTTGTTAAGAAACCCGGTTTCTGACATTTGGTTTCTGGCTAGTCGAGGGTTGTAGAACGTCGTTTCCGCGCTGCCACCATCGCCCCTAAACCCAAGACACCACCGAAACAGGTTAAGGGTTCGGGGACTTGGTTGATAGCTTCTTGGTCAAAACTGGCGGTTTCGGTGCTAAATGCTAGTTTGATGGGGAAGACTTTAGGGTTAGTCGGATCCACGTTCAAGCCAGTAACAGAAAATTCAGAGACTCCCGTATCGTCGATTAATAAATTGCCCAATTGATTGCTGTAGTCTTTGAATTTAACTGACTGTCCGGCAGTAAAGTCACCGAGAAGAATATTTTTTACGGCAACGGTAAAGGGTGTGTTAAAGCCGGTAGGAAAATCGAGAATTTCCGTAAACAAAGAAACGCTAGTCATGCGATAGCGGAATCCGTAGGCGGTTGGGGGATCATACCAGAGTCCTGATGGTACGTCTGTAAAAGAGAATACTCCGGGGCGATCGCCGGTGGGTAAAATTGGATTTTCTTGAGTTCTGCCTACTTCGGAAGTAGGAATGGTGTTGGTGTTGTTGGGTAGGTATATTGTAGGAGTCGGAGTCGGATTTGGATTGGGGACGGGCCTCGTTGTGGCCATCGGAGTTGGACCAGAATTTTGATTGCCGATGGGCCTTATTGTGGTCATCGTGTTTCCTCGATCGCACCCTGTTGCCAATGCCACTGCGGCTGTGGCTATGGCTACAGAAAATAGGCGAGTAAGTTTTTTAGGAAAATTGTTCTGTTTGTGATTGTTCATGGCTGTTACGAGGAATTTATTGGTTGATGATGGTGTCCGTAGGGACACGGCATTGCCGTGTCCTCTGCTTTGGGGAAAGGGTTAAAGAAACCGGGTTTCTTACCCAAATTTCGGTAAGGATGCCAAGGTTATCGCAGAAACCCCTGGCTAGTCGTGGGGTTAGAGAAACCGGGTTTATTAAACGCACGAATTAACCCAGTTTTTACCATATAAAATAGAAAAAAAAGGCACTATCGCATCAACTAAGATATGTGATGTTTGCGTTTTCCTAGAGAACTAGCACCAACAATGCCCAGACCTAGTAAACCCATCATCGCCGAAGGCTCCGGGACAGATTTGCGCTTTTCACTGACAGATAAACCAGTTACTTTCACATCAAAGTTTCCGCCATTGTTGTAATAAGCACCAACACCGTCTATCATGCCCAGGTAAAAGCGACTTGCCCCAGTGGGAACAGTTATTTTTTGGTCGGCGCCAGCGCTAGTGCGTCCGTCACCGATAAAGAATACTTGCTTGAGTTCAGGAGATAGAATCAGATAATCTCGGCGGGCAGTTGTATCGAAGTCTAAAGCCTTCGGTATCGGGGTAAGTTGCGGTGAATCTGACCCCAGAAAGACACCTACAAGAGATGCCCAAGGTGCATTAATCGCTGACATACCATTTGCTCCCCCGGTTGGATGGGCGAAACCCAGTCCGTCTGGTCCGTTTCCCCAGTTGCAGGTTTCGCAAAGTCCGCCCCACCCGGAAGCAGTCAGTGATAGGGTGCTTCCGGGGGTGAGAGATAGTCCGAGGACTTGTGTGGGAGATTGAGCGGGAGCAGTGTCGGAACCATATCGGTAGCCGTCAGGCATACCAGCAAACCAAGGGTTAGATGTGCCTGGAACTTCGAGGTCAAGAGTTATGGTCGTTGCTTGTGCTATGGGAGTTGTTGCTAAAGTAAGCAAGGCTGCTCCTGCCATAATTTTTGATAGTTGTTTCGCGGTATTCATAGGATTTATTACTCCTAAAATTTGATGAGTTTTACAGGTTGATAGTTGACTGGTTATGGGGAAAGGGTTATAGAAACCGGGTTTCTTACCCAAATCTCGGTGAGGATGCAAAGGTTATCGCAGAAACCCGGTTTCTGACTTCGGAGTCGCAGGGATAAAGAAACCGGGTTTCTGAGCAAAGATTTCGCTCCCCATGCAAAGGTTATTCCAGAAACCCGGTTTCTGACTTCGGAGTCGGGAGGATAAAGAAACCGGAAATCATTTACGGAAGTGATGTTTTCAACTCCTGATACGCACCCTTAATGATTCGAGCAGGTAGTCCAGGTAGAGACATGATACCGAACAGAATCTTGTAGCCAATATGAGGAGATGTTGACGCCAGATTTAGGTGGATTTCAGATACTTTTGGATTCCAGAGTTGCCAAAATTTAACACCCTCGCTTTTTAGAGCTAAATCATGTAAAATGCACGCTCGATCTTGAGCGCTGACTGGTGCGGGACATTTTCCTGTATCAAGCATAAACTGATAAGCATCTCTTTTTGTGCCAATGCCACACCAAGGGCCAGTTTTTCCATCTAAAAAGTCAGCGCCCCAGTTCACAAATTCGGTGAACGGATTTAACCCATAACAATCTCTATAATTAACTGAAGCATTGCCAACATATCGATAAAGATTGCCATCTTCAGCAGCAAATCCTATGGGATCTTTCGCCGTCCACTTCCCCGCTACAGCATCATAATCCCTAAACCCAAACCGCACTAACTCCGTCTCCACATCTATCAACCCCCCGGCAAAACTAATATGCAGCTCAAACTCCGGGTTACTATCAGCCATAACTTGACCAAAGCTGTCGTATTCCAGAACTTTGACGAGTTCACCATTGGCATCGCAGACGACTCGCGGCGTGCCGAGTTGGTCGGTGGTGATGTAATACCAGTTATTATCCCGTTCTAGGGCAAAGAGTAAGCCAAAATCATCATAGTGATAGCGGCTTAAACTGCCAAATGGAGAACGGACGGCGGTAAGTTGAAAGGGATGGTTGGGGTTGCCGTAGAGGTATTGGGTTGTGCCGGTTTCATTTTGGGACATAGATATGTGCAGGTGTTTGTCCATAATAGGTAGTCCGGGTAAATTGCTGGAAGTCACTAATAAAACGAGTGGGATATTGAGGTGTTGCAGCTTTTATTTCAATATGGCCACTGGGATGACCTTTTGCCGGATTAAAAACAATAATACTTCCATTTGGGATATCTTTAAGTGCTTTTGAATTATCAATTTCTTTATAAAAATCGAAAAAATTGCCTTCTTTTATCGCTTCTGGAAATTGATAAGCATGAGGAACTCGTTTGGTTTGCACACCGACAGAATCTAAGATATTTTGAACTCCATTTAAACATTTTTGTCCGGATTTTGGATTTTTTCCATATTTTAATTCTGCTTGAGCAACTACTGAAACGCCAATTAGGTATTGGATCGCTTCGCCTTTGAGAACCACTTCTTCTTCAAGTCCTAGTAAATCAACTAAGCTGACTGGATTGTTGTGTACATATCCATATAGATTACTATCCCCACCACCAAACCCGATCGGATCTTTCGCCGTCCACTTACCCGCCACAGAATCATAATCCCGGAAACCAAAACGGACTAACTCTGTATCCGCTTCTATTAAACCACCAGCAAAGTTAATAGGTAAATCAAACACAGGACTACTCTCAGCAATCTGTTGACCAAAACTGTCATAGTCCAAAACCTTAACCGCCTGACCATCAACATCACAGACAACTCGCGGCGTGCCTAACTGGTCAGTCGTCACATAGTACAAAGCCGCATCGCGCTTCAGCGCAAACAGTGAACCAAAATCATCATACTCATAAACGCTCAAATTCCCCGAATTATCCCGCACCGCCGTCACCTGAAACGGATGATTCGGATTCCCATAAAGATACTGCTGTGTTCCCTTGTCATCAGTCCGCGCCACTCGCCGATTCATACTATCGTAGGTATAGTTAATCGCCTTGCCATCGGGCCAACTAACCTCTAACAATTCCCCGGTAGCACTGTATTTGAGCGTCATATCCCCACGCTGGATTAAGAAACCATCGGCATCAAATTCATAAGGCGTCCCATCTAACTCAATCAAACGGTCTTGAGCATCATAACTGGCGGTATGCTGTTGGGTTCCTAACTGCCACTCGGTACGGTTGCCGTTGTCATCATAGACATAACGCTCGACTATTTCACCGGCACGCTGGACTAAAATCAATTGGCCATCAGCATCGTAGGTGTAGTCGTAAGTCTGGGTAGCACCGGCTACGGTTTCCCGCTTCTGCACAATGCGACTGAGAAGGTCATAACTAAGCTGTAATTGATAGATAATTTTCCCGTTAACCCGATTTGTCCGAGAAATCACGCGCCCAGAATTATCATACTCAACGTCAATTTTTATCCGGCCATCGGTCATCTGAATCGGCGCACCTGTGGCTTGATTTCGGACGATTTGAAATTGACCATATTGTGTCAATAAACCGTCTGCATCCCGTTTCATTTCGATTTCCGGTTGGTCATCTAACTGCATCCCCACCAGAGAAAAATTATTATCGTAACGATAGCGGTAAGTCCCGTTAGTAACGCCACTCCACGCCATTTCAGTCACCAAACCGCCGTCATAAGTAAACGTCATTTCTTGGGGAGTGCCACCCTCTGCAGGAGTGCGGACGAGTTTTGTCACCCGCCGCGTTTCTTTTTCATAGGTGACATCTACTTGTGCTTCCGGGTAAATAGCACTTTCTAGATATCCCGATTGGCTGTAAATGCCTTGGACAGTGCGACCGCTGGGAAGGGTAGAGTTTGTCAGTTGTTGTTCGGAATCGTAGGTGCTGGCGTAAACCCCCCATTCCCCAACTCTTTCCCCCAGAAAGGGAGAAGGGGAGCCGGATTTGTCCCCCTCTCCCTTGATGGGAGAGGGGTTAGGGGTGAGGGTGGGTGGCATATACCCCGCTTCCATATTCACCGCATTATGGCTGAGTCTGTGCACCGCACCGCTGGGCACCACAATCTCAGTCAGGTTACTGTTGGCATCGTAGGCAAATTTATAAGTTCTGCCACTGGGTAAAGTCGTCTGGACAATCCGCCCCACTTCATCATAAGTGTACTGGACTTGATTCCCTTCCGCATTGGCAAGACTGCTGAGGCGACCTCGCTCATCGTAGCTGTAGCTGAGAATCGTCTGATTCCCCTGCATGGCACTTATCAAACGCCCTTTTTCGTCATAAGCAAAAGTCACGGGTTCCAGTCCAGCCACCTCGGTTTTTACCACCCGTCCGCGTTCATCTAAATTGAGAATGCTTTGCCGTCCTTCGGGAGATTTATAGATAACTTGCTTGTTTTCCGCATCAAAAGTTGTGGTCGAAGTCCGACCGTTAAAGTTGACGATATCCGTGAGAGTGGCTAAACTCAACGGGTCTTTCGGATCGGTGAGCGTGCAAGAGCGCGTCACTTCCAAATTCGCCTCAAGTCCCCCCGGAGTTTTGAGAACCGTTCGCTTTACCATCGGAGCTTGTTTGCCAAAACGCGGATCGGGTTGTCCCTCCTGAATCAAAACGCTGCCATCAGGATAGGTGATGGTTTCAGTGCCATCTTTGCCGGTGAGCGCTACTATCGCACCGGCACCCCCGCAACCTTTATTAACCTGGCGCTCCTCACCCGTGGACAAACGCTCAGTTAAATAGGTGGACTCCCGACCAGTCGCCGTAATTTTAGCAACCACAAACCCTTTTTCCGTGCGGGTTCGCGCCAAAGCTTCCCCACTCCCATCCGGTTCTTCCCGCCGAATCAGCCGCCCTAATTCATCATAAGTGAAACCGTAGATATTCCCCTTGGGGTCAGTAAAGCCGGTCAGCAATCCTCCATTACCATAGTCGAACCGGCAAGTTTCACCGGCAGGGTTGGTAACGCTTTCCAGATAGCCCCCTGCATTCAAGCTCAATGCGGTACGCTGACCGTAAGGAGCAACAATCGCAATCGGTGCGCCACCGGCATCCCGCTCAATGCCGGTAATATTGCCGTCCCCGTCTTCAATCGCCGCCAGATATCCAGCTTCATCGTACTGGAAGCAATAGAGCAACGCCTTTGTCAGCGTGCTAATCGTGCGGAGATGTTTTCCAGTGCTGTCAAATATATAAAGTTGACCGCCACCATCGCTGGGGATTTCTAGAAACCCGGTTTCTCCAAGAAACCGGGTTTCTGGGGTTTCTACATTACGCCGTTGACCATTACCGAAATACAGAGTTTTACCCGCCACATCATAAGCGTGATGAACGCTCAAAGTCCAACCGCCTAACCCCAAAATGCCAGCATTCCAAGTTCCCAGAGTAGCGGTTCCTTCTTTGCGCTGATTGTGTTCCGGGTTGGGATAAATAAAAGTTGTGCGAATGGTGACAGGTTGCTTACCGGACAAGAGGCGACCTTCAGCGTCCTTTCCATCCCAAGTAAAGGTATAAGTTTGATTGGGTTCTGGCGGAAAAACTTCCTTAAACTCTTGTCCCGCAATGGCAATTTCTATCTCGATGCGCTGTAATTCAGCCGCAACGTGCTTGCCACTAACGGGAATTGTGCGGGTGTAAGCAGCTTGACGACCAGGGACGCGATCGCTGCTGTAAGACAGACTCACCGGCGCACCCGTTACATCCACTGCTGCACCTAAGATTTGGTTTTGGATTTCGATAAAAGAACGAGGTAACATGGCAAATTTCTCCAAATTATTTGTTTTCTATGTAGGTTGGGTTGAACGATAGTGAAACCCAACATTGATGAAATGATTGGTGGGATGTTGGGTTTCGTTTCCTCAACCCAACCTACGCCTTGGGTGATTGGTTGGATGTTGGGTTTCGTTTCCTCAACCCAACCTACGCCTTGGGTGATTGGTGGGATGTTGGGTTTCGTTTCCTCAACCCAACCTACGCCTCAACCACTACTCGTACAACCATCGACATTACCATCTCCATCACCGAACCAAACTGGATCGATCGGCTCTCCATTTAGTCGGTCAATCAGGTTCATAACATCTGGCCCCCACATACCGATAATGCTGTTAATCCCGGACAGCCACGATTCAATACTACCATCCTTAATCGCACCACCGATCGCTAAACCAGTATTGCCGATTTTACTGAGATACTCAAACGCCTTCGCAGCCGTATCATTAAACACACCGGCAAAGTTACCGCCGAGAGTCATAACGGAGTTAAAGAAACTGCCGATCGCGCTGAACCAGTCGCCATTCTGAATCGCCTTAATTCCACTATAAATCATGGTGGGCACATTTTGCAAGCTATTGAAAACTTGCAACACCATATGCTGCATTGTCGAAGAGCATTGGTTGATGAAATTGGACAACCCAGAAGTCACCGCACCGGCAACACCGCCGAGGATTTGCAGGAAACCCATAATGCTGTCACCCGACATCATAGATCGTACACCATTAAAGGCACCTGCGGCAACAGATTGCAACCCTTGAATCGCTAATTTGGTTCCTTGAGTCAGCACATTACCCATGCCAGCAGTGAGCGCATTTACCCCCGCCATCACGATGCCGAAAATTGCTCCCATCCAGTCGCCATTGATAGCTGCTTGAATCGCATTAATCCCGGCACTAGCAGCCGTCAAAGCAATCCCCAAAGGTGCAAGTGGCGTAAAGCTGAGAATCGTTCCTAGAATGCCAATCACCCCAGACACAATCCCCAAAATCTTATTCCAGAAAGCCTTCTTCCGGGCCTTCCGCTCGGCAATGCGCTGCTTGATAATCTGGTCCAGCATCTCCTTGCCTTGCTCCGCCATCTCCTCAGAGATGTCCACCGCTTGCTGCGCCAAAGCAATTTTATTCAACGCCTCCATATACAGGGGGTCGATGACATCATGCTCCTCAGACAACGCCTCAGCACGGTCCAACTCTTTCAACAACTGTTGCGAAGCACCCTGCAAATCGGATTGCGCCGTTTGCAGCAGTTGATTATCCCACTGCTCCTCTAGGTCAATGCGGTTAATCTCAGTCTTGTAAGATTCGATTTGCGCCACCAAACCATCCATCGCATTCAGCAGATTTTGCTGAATATTGGCGGCTTCCTTCCCTTGCAATGCCAGGTGAATATCTCCCTGAGCTTCTGCCAGCAACGCTTTCACGTTTTCCGGTAAATCCGGCTGCTGGGTGGTCAAATCTTGGAGATTGGTTAAAAGTCCCGCAAGCTGGGTTTGCAATTGCACCGGGTCGTCCGTGGCATCCAAAGTCGCTAACCCCAGTTGGCTCCGCACTTGATTGAGATTTTGCCGCAAATCATCTTCCGTTTGCAGTTGCCGCAACTGTTCGATTCGCGCTTGGGTTTCTAACCGCTTGCGTTCCAACTCTAAGGCATCGCGCTCTTGTCGCGCCGCCACCGCTTCGTCAATATCCGCCTCCCGTTGTGTGGCAATTTCTTGCTCCAACTGCGCTTGAGCCAGATTCAGTTTTTCCAGGGTGACTAACTGGGTAAATGTCTGCTCCGTTTGTTCACGGATGCGGGTAATGCCATCTAACCGCGCTTGAGCAAGGGCTAATTCCTGCTCTTTCTGCTCCCGTTGTTCCTGAGTTTCGGCAACTTTGGCATTGATTTCATCCAATAATTGCTGTGCCGTTGCCTGCTGCTGTTGCAACACATTCATCTGGGATTCGGCGGTTTCCTTCGCCACCCGGAACGCATCCGCTTGGGCTTGGGCGCGGCGTTGTAACTCCCGGTTAGCCAGCATTTGCTGATAATATTGGTCGGCTAAAATCGCATCTTGCGCCGTACCGGCACCACCGGCACAACCACCGCGATCGCTCGCTAAATCCTTGTAATCGCGATAGTAAAGTTCCGCAGCAGTGGCCATATCATTGTACTGCGCTACATCTAATAAATGCTTGGCTTCTTGATAGCCCGCTGCCGTTGCTTGCTGCAAACGTTGCAAAATTTGGAACTCAAGATTATTGACTTCTTGCTGCTTTTGTGCTGCTTGCAGAGTGTAGTTAGCGTTGGATTGGGTAGCCTCAACCAAAGCTCTGAGAATCTGCTGGTGTTCCTTGGCAGCTTTCAAATGCTCGTCATTTTGCGCCAGCAAGTCAGTTTTAATCTCTTGCAGGGGGGCGGTGAGGGCTTTACTCGCGGCTTCCGCTTGTTCCGCAAGGCGTTGCGCTTCCGCCAGAGCAGCCCGCGCATCTAATAGCTGCTGTTCCAGGTTGCTAGTATCAGCATCCGGGTCATTGATATAGGCATCTAATAGCCGTTGTTCGGCTAAAATTACCTCATTTTGTGCCGTTAATAAGGTGCGTTTTTGGGTGAGGGCAGTTTGTTGAGATGTCAACACAGCCGCTTTATTCGTCAACATCTGCAAGGATTGCCCTAACAGGGAATCTTTGGTGTTTAGCTCATCCAAATCGTCAACCATGACGCCGAGAGCCACCAAATCCATAATTTCCTGATGGATATCCTGCCGTTGCTGTTGCAGGTCAGTAATCAGGGTTTTAACCCCGTCTAATTCCGCACTCAATGCCACAGTTTGCCGCTCAACCCAGCGTTCAGATTCAGCTAATTGCTGCTGAGTTTCAATGGCTTGTTTGTTCAGTTCGCCCCGACGTTCTAGGATGTCAGCCACAGCAGCGCGATATTCCTCGGAGTCGGTATCGTAATCTTCCCATTGTTGCTGCACCTTGGCATTTTGCGCCTGGGCTTCTGCCTCAGCTTCTTCTAACTGTTGCTTGAGCGTGGGCAACAGAGTTTCTAAAGATTCCAACTGAGTTTGTGCCAGGGGAATGTCACTCCGAGCCGCTTCTAGTTCCGCAAAGAAATTGCGAGCTTCTATGACCACTGGGTTAGCTTCATTGGCCGCATCATTGGCCTCAATCCACTGATTTTTCAGGGGTTTTAAGCGCTCTTTTTCCTTGCGCCATTTATCAGCTTCCACAAGATGGGCCATTCCCTGTTTCCGCAGTTGCGGGAATATTTGGGAATATTGTTGCCAGACAATCCAGTGATGGTCAACGTGGGTGACAGTTTCCCAGCGACCTTTGCCAGAACGTCCTTTAACCCAACGTTGCTCATACCAGTAAGGGCCATTTTTACGGCTATGCGCCCAGTGATAAGCCGCTTGTTGCTGATACCAATTGGCTTGCGCTAAAAGTGCATGACCTTGGGCTTCGTGGGATGCTTGGGCTGCTTTTGATTTATCAAACAGTGCTTGCAGCGGGTTGCGTCCTTCTACGGAATCTGCATTGAGCAAGGTGTCAGCATTAGGAGCATTTAACTGTTGGGATATCTGTTGGTTGGGGTTGCTACCTTCTAGGGTTGCTGCCTGGAGCAAATCAATGGCAGTGCCGTTTTCGGGATGCTCTTCTAAGAATGCTGCACGAATTGGCTTAATTGCATTAGCAGCTTCATCCTCAGCTTGCTTTTGTATAGCATCAGCTTGTTTGCGTAAGGCAGTAGCTTGCTGTTGTAAAGAGCGACGCCGGAAGATAGATGCAGTTTTAGCCTGCCGCTCTAATGCTGCTGCTTGATTCCGCCGCGATTGAGCTTGAGCTAATTTAGGTGCTTTAGCCGCTAAAATCGCTTGATACTGTTGCTGATATGCCTGTAATTCCTGGGATTCAGCACCATAACGAATGGCAATAGGAGCAATCTCATCCCACAAAGCCGCATCCTGAGCAATCCGCAACTTAATCCGCTCAATGGCATCCTCAGTAGAAGTGAAAGCACTATCCAACGCATCGGCGCGATTTTCCACAACGCCTAGGGTGGTAATGCCATCCCTTAAATCCGCCTCACTCCGGTTATATTCCCCGTGCGGGTCGGCAAAATTATCGTTGATGTAGGCAATCAAATCATCAACTGCGGCGGACAAATCCTGCTGGCTAGTCCCCAGTTCCTTTGTCATCTGGTTTCCGTCTAGCAGTTGTTGCGTCCAATTGCTGGCATTCAGGGTCAAATCTTGGCGAATTTGGTCCGTGAGTTGAGCATAAGCTAACACCGTGTCAGTATTGACAGCATTTTCGGCGGCATTCTCAGAATTCAACTGAGATTGCAACGCTTGCAAGCGCTCATCATTGCTTTCTAATTTCTGCCGGATTTCCAATTCCTGCTTTTGCCGCAACGGGGTCAGAGAATCGTTAGCCTGCTGTAACAAATCTTCCAATTCATCCGCCGCATTTTGATTCTGGGCTTTCAAATTTTCCAGATTACTTTGTTGCCCTTGCAACTGAGCAATCAAATTAGTCAGCGCCTGTTTGCTCACCTCATCAGTTGTGTTCGCCAGTTGTTGCTGGGCAGTGGCAGTCCGCAATGCCGCACTTTCCACCTGTGCGGTTAACTCCTGTTCCCGTTTCCGCAATTTTTCAATAGCGCTATTCACCTTGGGTTCAACTTGCGTTAAGAAGAAATCCACATCCGATTCAGACGCCAGAACGCCAAAGCCAATTAGTTGCCGGAGGGCATCGGATTGCAGTTGAGCAGTTTGGACTAATTCCGAGGTGAAATGCTCGGTTAAAGTGCCAGCATTGGTAATCGCCTGAGTTTGCTGTTTCTCCAGGATTTCCAGCGGTTTTAAGCGCTGGTTTACGGCATTAATGGCCGCATTAATTTTGGCAATTTGTGCCTGGACTTGGGCAATCCCTCCCAATGCTGCTAACTGGGATTTCTGAGTCGCAATCTGTGACTGCTGCTGGGCAATTTGCTGATTGAGTTGGTTAATTTTCTGCTGAGTTTCCTGCCGATCCTGCCATCCTTTATTCCGCAGGTCGGCAATAAACGAGGCTTGTTCTAAATAGTTGCGATAGGCAGCAGCTTCACCAGCGTTATAACCACCTGTCGCCCAAATCTGTTGCCGATGTTGCTCGGACAAATTCAGATAATACCGCTCCAAAGCCGCTAAAGAATTTTCGCGGTCAATCAGGCTTTGCATGAGCAATTGCTGATTACCCAGTTGCAATTTGCTAAACTCCACCGCTTGCAGCGTATCGGTAATCGATTGCTGGAGGGTTTGCGCTGTCTGGAGATTGGTTTGCGCTTGGGTTAGTTGAGATTGCAGGGATACCAATAAAGCGCGGTCATTTTCCCCCTCTTTACGAGTAGCGATTAATGCCTCTGTCGCCTGAGTTTGCGCTAGAGTGGCTTGCTGCCATTGCTGCCAATTATCCTGATATTTCTGCTCTAAAAAGCCAGCGCGGTTGAGTAAGTCTAAACGAGCATCCAGTCGGTTAACTTCTGCCTCAACTTGGGATAAATAGTTTTCGGTTAGCTCAATTTGCCGGTATTTGTCGATGAGTTGTTGCTCTAAAATTGGTATTTGCGCTTGCAAATCCGCCAATTGCTGCTCTTGTTGCGCCAACAGGTTATTTAACCCGTCTAACTTCTGCTCCTGTTGCTGAATATTAGCTTGCAGCGCGTTAATTTGCTGGCTAATGGCTTGCAGTTGTTGCTGCAACCGTTGCATAGTCGCTTGTTCAGCCGCTAACTTATTTCGTTGCGCCTGCTGTTGCTGAACCAGAGAGGCTTTTTCTGTGTTGAGCGCGTTAATTTGCTGATTAGTCGCATTTAAGGCATTGGTTCGCTGTTGCGCTTGTTGATTAGCGTCATTTCGCTGTTGTGCGTAGGAGTTCGCATATTTTTGAGCGTCCTTGCGATTAACTTCTGCTTGTGGATTAGGTAAGCGCCCTTCATATTGACCATGTATTAGATAGTGATAATAACCACTAGAACGCCATCCCCACCAACGTTCAGCTACAGCCTTAGCAACGTCAGGATTATATTTTAAATAAGCAGCTTCATTGAAGTTCCAAATCTGTCCACTCCAATAATTAGCATAATTCTGGTGATCGGCTCGTTGCTGCTCATACCACTTAGCATTAGCACGAGCTTGGTTAATCTGATTTTGATAAGTTTGTGCTTCAGCTTGCTGCTGCTGAATCTGAACATCCTTAGCATTAATCTGATTCTGGATATTGGCTATTTCCGCCTGAGTTTGCGCCTGAGTAGCCGCAACTACCGCCTCTTGATTCGCCACTTCTATCGCTTTTTGCGCTTGGTCATTCTGTAACCCAGCTAACTGAGTCTGAAGGTTTGCCAAAGTGGTTTCGGTGGCAGCGATATCCGCCTGAGTCGCCTTAATTTGCTCTTCTTTTGCTGGAATCAGCTTATCTTCCAGGTTAGATTTCTGTAAACCAAGATTGCGATACTCATCCTGAAGCTGCTTCAGAGCCGCTTCAGCATCTTTTTGCTCAGTCTGCGCCGCCGCGAGACGTTGCTCTAAATTATCAAAACCTTCTAAGAAATCCGCGCCACTGCCTTCAATCCCGCGCAGGAAATCAATGTAGCGCTGTAGGGGCACATCATCAGCAACAGCCGTCCCTTTTTCAGCTTCCAATTCTTTGATTAAGCCAGAAATAGCCAATCGTTCCGGCGAATCTGTCAGTGCCAGTGCTAACTGGTCTTTTTGCAACTTCGCCCAGTCTAACTCTTGCTCCAGAGTCTCTACATAGTTGCCCCAATGGTTGAGTTGCTGGCGCAAAGCATCGCTGGGGGTTTGCAGCAAGGCAATGGTAAGCGCTTGCATGGTTTCTTGTACCCGCAGCTTGTCATCTTCCAACTGCTGAATCGTCTTTTCAACCGCTGCCAACCGTTCCCGATAAGGCAACAGGAAGCCCGCAGTTTCTAGGAAATTTTGCAAGTCTTTTTGCGCCGTTTCCCGTTCCTGCTGAATCGCTGCTACTTCAGACTGGGTTTCCTGCAAACGCTGTTCGGTTGCATCGGTTAACTGCTGTTGCGCTGGCAGCTTTTCATCTGTTAGGGTTTGCAGTTCTTCTTCCGCTTGGGAAATTTGCAGATTTAGGGTTTCCAGCTTCTGCTCTTGGACGGGTTCGTGCATTGCCAGCAAATCTTGCTCTGCTTGCAAACGCAAACTATCCGCTGCAATTTCATATTCAATGCCTTGTTTTAAAACCGGCCAATCCCGCAGCCGTTCTTGCAGTTTTCGCGCTTGTTCTGCCAAGGCACTGGCTTGTTGTTGCGCCTGTTGCGCTAACTGGGCGTAATTTTGCCGTTCTGCATTGGCTTGCCATGCCAGTTGTAGGGCGCGATTTCTCGGTGCAATATGTTCGGGATAGTGACGCCATCCCCAAACATCTTCAGTTTTACCGCAACCCTTGCTCTTAGTCCCCACAACTTCCCAGCGATTAATCAGGGAATTGTGCCAATCTGCATTAGCTTGACTTTGCTGCCGCCGGTTTTCGGCAATATTTGCCTGTTGAGCATAATTATTAGCCAGGGCTTGTTGTTGGGCAGCTTGCTCTTGTAACAGTTGCAAAACTGTGGCCGCGTCATCAGTGGAACCGGAGCCGAGGTTTAAAGTATTCTTTCTGTCCTCTAACAGGTTTCCATATTGCTGGAGTGCCGCCCCTTGGTGGTCGGTTTGCGCCGCCAACTGCTGCAAAATCTGACTATTAAGTGCCGTAATGCCAGCCAGCCATTGATATTGATTTTTCTGCTGGACTAACTGGGGATTTTGACCCCAACCCCAAACCTCTTTGCGCCGTCCGCTGAGACTAGATCGCGAACCAGAAACTTGCCAGCGGTTCGGGTTAATGCTGTTGGCTACTGCCTGATAATGCTGGCTTTCTGCGGCCAAAGCAGCCGCTTGTTGCCGGAATTTTTGCGCCAATTGTTGCTGCCCTGCGGCGGCATTCCAGAAGGATTGGGAATTAAATTGCAAATTATCATCCGCATTGGCAAAAGGATTAGCCAGTTTCGCTTGAGATTTCGCCAAATCTGCCTCAGCTTTGGCAATTGCCGCTTTAATCCCATCTAGCAGTTGTTGCGTTTCTGCCTCTAAAGCGGTTTTTTGTTGCCCCAAGCCTGCCAACTGTTCTTCTAATTCTTTTTGCCGTGCCTGAAGGTTCAGCAATCGCCCTTGCTCGATTTGGTAATGTTGCGTAGCCAAGGCTAAGGCTTCTGCCCATTGTTGCGCCTGGGCGGTAGTAATTGCCGCATCGGTGCTGACTTGCTGATATGTCTTGAAAGCCTCGGCAATTTTAGCCTGAACTTCCGCATCTAATTCGCCTAAAGTTAGGGCCGGATTACCCAAATCGGCTAAAACTTGCCACTGTTCCAGGAGGGTTTGTTGGATGTTATCCAGTTCGGTAATCGCCTGTTCTGTATTATCCCCAGCGGCTCGCGCTAATGTTTTAACTCGTCCTGCTCCGCTGAAAGGATTAACCTGTAGGGGCAATTCCCCCGTGGTTGCCTCTTCGGGTTCTACAAAAAAGGCGCGGTCTAATGCTTCCTTAATATTAATTAACCCAGCACCAGTGAGGACATCCCATCCTTCAACATCCAAATCCACTGCCGTATCTATCAGCAGTTGCTTAACTTGTTGATAGCTTAATGCCGGATTTGCCGCCCAGATTAAAGATGCTGCCGCACTCACATAAGCGGTGGCTCTGGAAGTTCCCACAAATGCCCCAGCATCGTCTTGCCAACTGCCTCCAGGAGCCATGAGCGTTAAGCCATCACCATAAGCAGAATAATCGGTTTTTGACTGGAATTGATTTACTGCCCCAACGGTAATGATATTGTCAAATTTTTGACTTGCTTGCCCCAAAGCGGACATGATATTACCAGTATTGCCCGCTGCCACCATTAGCAATACATTATTGTCTTTGGCGTACTGAATTGCTTGCTGCTCTTCTGGTGTCAATTCATAGCGGGTGGTGATGCCAATATCATCCAGTTGTGAGAGGTCAAAACTGAGGTTGGCAATGGCGTGATTTTCGCCCGCACGCTTCACCTTATCTACAAATTTCACCAGTTGCGCCGCCCAATTCCCCCCAGTGACATTGAAAGAGTCATACTGCGCCAGGGGGTTCACCGAGGCAAAAGTATTTGTCACTTGTTGGATGTGGTTCCCTTGAGTGAAATCAATAAATCCCACCTTGGGCTGTTTGGCGTTTTCTGGGAGGAGAGCCACCGCCTCATCCGCATTCAGCAGGAAACTATCTAAAGCAGTAGAGTCGGGGTTACTTAATGCCTCGGCAACTGTGCCTTTTAAGCCCAATTCCTGCGCCAACTCTGGGCTATTTAAAAGTTGCTGTAAAGCAGCCAAACCGCTACTATTCATCCCCAACTGCGCCAATATCTCTGGTTTGGCTAAAAGTTGCACCAAGTCGGGGTTTTCTTCCACAACTCCCATGAGATTTTCCAGGGGTGCTTCCGCTGCATCACTGCTCAAAGCAGTAATTAAATCACCAGGGATACTGTTAATCGCAGTGGTTAACTCAGTTAGGGCAGTATTAGCCGCAGAAACTGACGCTGGTTCTAGGTAATAATTCGTCACCGAGAATTTGGTATCAACCGACTTGCCTTTGGCATCAGTTGCCCGAATGGTGACATCCGTGAGACCAGATTTCGCTAAACCAGATAGCTGTAATTCGCTACCAGTTAATTTCACGGCGACGGCATCACTATTACCGCCAATAATTTCATAAGTTAAATTTTTGCCAACCAAAACTTTTGATAAATCAATATTGGTTGTGGGTTGCTGTGGTGTTAGCTCCACATCAGCCACTGGCACCAGTGAAATTGTCTCTTTCACCACCGGTTGTGTCACTTTCGCCAGCCATACCGCCGCCTCAGTATTCACCATCCCTGCACCGGTGGTAGCATCCCAGTTAGGTAGAGCCAAATCTGTGGCTGTGCGCTTGACAATATCAATTACTTGTGTGTAATCAAGTTTGGGATTTGCTGCCCAAACTTTAGCCACTGATTCCGTTGCTTTTGCCGCCGCTACCGTGGTTCCCGATGCGTCTCCATTTATCCCCTCCGCCATAATATCCAAAGTGCTACCGCTCCCAGAATTGGGTAACGGTGCAAAGGCTTTGGACACAGCCACTGCATTATTTACCCGCTGCGCCGCACCCACAGTGATGATATTATCAAACTCTTTTGATACCTGAGCGAGAGCCGACAGTTGCCCTGGTGTATCCCCGGCTGGCACCACCACTAAGAGGTTATTTTGTTGCGCATACTCCAGCGCGGCTTTTTCTGCTGCAGTTAGTTGCAGCGGCGATGTGTCGCCGTTAGAATTTTGAATTTTTGTAAAGTCAATATTAATGTTGATAACAGCATTAGCCTGTCCCGACTTCACAGCATTAGCAACCAAATTTTTTAAAGATTGCGCCCAGTCTTGGGGTTGATTATCTGTGGGAGTAATAGTGCTAACTAAAAGCTGTTTTTTCTCGGTTGTTGGCTGGAGAATTTGCTGTGTAGTAACTGATGGAAGGGGCAGCGTGGGTAATTTTTCCCCAGTTAAAATATCGATTTTTTCGGGAGGATATTTCGGTTGAGTGGTAGCGGCAATCTCTTTGGCTAAGTCTAATAACTCTTGCGGAGTCTCAATCCCAATGGATGCTGCCATCTCGAATGATTCAAGGAGCATTTTGGCATCATCACCAGACAAAGGCTGAGTTGGGGGAATTGCCGCTGAAGTTTCATCTACCCCGGTTATCGGTTTAATTGTGGGTTGTTCTTCAATAACATCAGTTCCGATTCCCGTCACCGGTTCGGTTTCAGTTTCGGTGTCATCAATAATTCCCGTCACCGGTTCGGTTTCAGTTTCAGTTTCGGTGTCATCAATAATACCCGTCACTGGTTCAGTTTCAGTTTCGGTGTCATCAATAATACCCGTCACCGGTTCGGTTTCGGTTTCGGTGTCATCAATAATTCCCGTCACCGGTTCGGTTTCAGTTTCGGTGTCATCAATAATTCCCGTTACTGGTTCGGTTTCAGTTTCCGTGTCATCAATAATACCCGTCACCGGTTCAGTTTCGGTTTCGGTGTCATCAATAATACCCGTCACCGGTTCAGTTTCGGTTTCGGTGTCATCAATAATACCCGTCACCGGTTCGGTTTCAGTTTCGGTTTCAGTGTCATCAATAATACCCGTCACCGGTTCGGTTGGCTCAGGTGATTCCGGTTCTGCAACAGCCTCAACATCTTCTATCGGTTCGGGATTGATGTAACTTTTGGCATAAGCAATTAATCCTTTGCCTAAATCAGAATTGCGCCAATCTTTCCCCGGTGCTACCACTTCATCCATCAGCACGGCTTTACCCAAAGCGCCGCGCACTTGGAAAATGATATCGTTATAGTCACGGTCTAAACGAGGATTATCGCCGCGCAAATCTTCCATCACGAAGGTGTTGCCTTCGCCAGTAACGTCAGCAATTTGTCCCAAATGGAACGCGGCGTTAGGGTTCGCCGTCACCATCGAGAATAAGGGACGCTTGTTGCCACCAACAGCGGGGTTATTAAATACTTCCTGCACCGTCCCGTTGGGAATCAGCATCACCCCAAAAGTATCCCCAGGACGCATGGCAAAGGTCTTGACTCCCTGGTAATCACCAAAATTATGGCTATTTTCTCCTAAATAACCGCTAAATTTGGCACCATCGGTTACGTCGTTAATGACGATATGTCCCTCTTCCGAGCCACTCAAAGCGCGCCGAGCAGCTTCTTTCAGGAATTCCGCCGAACCAGGTTCAAACTCCGCCATTCCCTCTAAGCTAATGATAGCTAGCTGTCCCTGGAAACCGCCGCCATCAAAGATGTAATCAAGGCCAACTTGACCGGTGGAATCGACGGTAAATGTGCCGGATTCAAAAATCGGTTTAATTTCGTCAAATTTATTGGGAATAGTTAAATCTTTAGCGGGTGGTGCCTCGGCAACTACCCCATTGTTCAGATTTTTATCTGATTTATCACTAAATTCTGAATCGGATTGATTTGGCTCGGTTATTTCTTGGGAGGGAGAATTTTCTACTGGTGCCTCGGCAACTACCCCATTATCAAGATTTTTATCTAATTTATCACTAAATTCTGAATCGGATTGATTTGGCTCGGTTATTTCTTGGGAGGGAGAATTTTTTGTGGTATCGCTTTCTTCCACTTTCTCATCAAGAGCAGTGGCATTTTTACCCAATTCTAAATCTGCTGTTTTGGTCTCGGCTGTGGTGTCGCTTTCCCCCACTTGAGTATTAGTAGATGCGGGATTTGTTACTAAGTTTAAATCTGCCGTTTTGGGGGCGTCATCTTCGGCGCTGGTATCCGCCAAGGTTGGGGTTTTGCTTACTGCTTCTGCTAGGTTTTGATTACTGGATACACTGCTATCTTTTGTGGCTTCTGGTTGCAGCTCTGATTCACCGCCTAAAATTGTGGCTGTTACGGCTTCCTCATCGTCACTAGACGGGGAATCAAGCAATAATTCGCTCTCGGCTGGTTCCAGCGCTAATTCTGAGTCAAGAATGATGGCTGGTATGGCTTCCTCATCGTCACTGGTTGGGGGATTAATCAGAGGCTCGCTCTCGATTTCATCGGTTATCCCTTTCAAGTCATCGGCTTGGGTTTCGCCGGTGATGGGGTCGCGTTTCTCTGCATCATTGCTGCCCAATTTGGACTCAGTGGCGACCATATCAAGTCCGCCTACAGGAGGAATATCCGTGACGGCTAAACCTGTTAGCCCGACGCTAGTATCGCTCAGTTCTACAGACTCAACAACAGCGCCTGGATTGGGCTTTTCTGGTTCAGAAACACCCATCACCGGACGAGGAATAAGACTACTTTTTAACCCATCTTCTAGGGGGTCAATGATGAGGGTGTCTTGGCTCGGCTCTGGGAAAGAAATTCCGTAGTCAGGCATGGTATTGCTCCTGATTGCAAGAATTAGAAAAGGGGATAGAAGGGGATGGATTTGAAGGAGTCTTGGGGAGGACACGGCATTGCCGTGTCCCTACGGGGGGGAATTTTAGGAGGCGGTGCGTTTGAAGACTGGGGAACCGTTGGGGGTTCGCAATATTTGACCCTTTTTGTCTTTCTCTATGGCACAGAAAAGATAGTTACCCGCCGCATCTTGTTGGAGGCGAATTTGGCCATCAACTATGTCATACACTGGGGGATGAAATTGGGGGATGCCTTGGTATTCCACTACTTGACCATTTTCATCCCGCAACACCGGACACACTACTAATTCACCGAGGCGATCGAATATCCACTCTTGCGTCTGCGGGTCCCGCACGGGAGTCGGATAAATCGGCAATTTTCCCGTAGTTTCATCCGCCAAAGGCATCAGGAAAACCGCTTCGCCTTGGGGATTTCTCACAATTTCATTAGTGAGCGGGTCATACAGGGGAATCGCCTTATCAAAAGGTCTTTCTGATAACTCAAAATCTGGGTGGGGGCGATGCAGGCTGGGCAAATCAGTGGCATCAGTTAAATCAAAATGCTTGGTATATTGCACTGCCGCTTTCTTAAAACCAAAGCGCTGCAAGAGAGCTTGAACGCCTGTTTGCTCCGCCGAAACCAGGATATCAATATCGCTGACTTTCAGGGTCGCCGCCTGCTGAATTGCTGCTTCTGCGAGGAGTTTAATTGTATCGGTATGGCGGTGTTCTGGTTGCACATACATCCCCAGAACCGCACCCACTCGCCGCGCTTGAAAAGGATTTTCCAGTTCTTGTTCTGCCCGCATTTCTTGGGGGAGTTCCTGTGGTGGCGCTTCATCATAGAAGTACACGAACAAGCAACCGACGATCGCGCTGTGGTTGTCCGTATGCCATTGCAAAACCCAGGCGTAAGAAAGGGGTTTTTCCAATTGCCGCCGCACGTATTGCAGGAAATCAAAGTTGGCCTTCAGCAGCATGGAAGGGTCCGCCGCCGTCCGCTCTTGGGCAAACGCCGCCCACAGGGGGGCAATCGCCGCTGCATCCTCTGGCGTGGCTTGGCGGTGGGTGTAGGGGGTGGTTTGCGGTTTGGTCTCCAGTGCGATCGTCATTTGTCTGCTCCTCAAGTACGTGAATGATGAAAATGAGGGAAAAATTTGTGTCTCAGGGGGATGTGACCCAGACGAGCTGCTCTCAAAGCCTTTATCCGAGCCAGATGCAGGGAGCAAATTGCCTACCGCCCCCACTCGTGCCTTGTGAAATCACGCTTTTTTCTTTGCTGATATTAATGTAATTCATATAAAAATAACTGTCAAGGGGGGGAAGGCAATTTTTTTAAATGCGTGAAATCCTTATCAGACAATGCTTTGGGGCGAAAAATGGCGAAAACTCGTGGGAAAAATTCCCGGAAATGAGAAAAAATTTTTTTCACTGTTATGAAAATGGGGACCGCAACTAATCCGGTCCTGGTTTGGGCAGTGACCACTAAGAACTAGGGAAAAGAGGGCTGAAGCCCAACTACGGACCGAAGATATGGGCTGTAGCCCCGAAGGGCGAAGCATTCGCGCTTAAGTTTTGTCGGATCACCAGCAGATCTAGGCGCGAATGCTTCGCCCCTACAGCCCCGTTTCCCCGTCTCCCAGGAGGAGGTGCTGTTAAGATGAAGCTAGGTTTTTATTGGTGAATGCCGATGATGCTGATTTCAGGGATGGGCAGGCTGCTAATAGATGTTGATTGGATATGATAGAAAGTAGAGGTTTAACTATGACCCCAAAAGAACAGCTTGTTTATGAACTCGAAACCCTCCCAGATGCTCTGGTTCACGAGGCGCTAGATTTGATTTGTCAGCTCAAGCAACGCCGATCGCTTTCCAGGGTTCCTTCAAGTGACCTGTGGCAGCTTTGGTGGGAGCAGATCGATGGAGTAACCGATGATTTTATGGGGGAGCGATCGCAACCACAAGCCCAGCCGCGAGAGGATATCTTTCCATGAGGTTTTTACTGGATACGAACATCTGTATTTACATTCTAAAACGCAAGCCTATTTCGGTACTACAGCGCTTTCAAAAGATTGATGCTGCAGATATTGGGTTGTCCATTGTCACCCTTGCGGAGCTGGAATATGGGGCGGCAAAAAGCCAGAATCCCGAACGGAATCGGGCTGCATTAGAAACTTTTCTCCAGCCGTTTGAGATTGTAGGATTAACGGCAAACGACGCCCGCCAGTTTGGGGAAATTAGAGCCGATTTGGAACGACGGGGCGAACTTATTGGTGGTTATGATATGCTGATTGCTGCTCAGGCACTGAATCGCGGTTTAATCGTGGTGACAAATAATGTGCGGGAATTTCGGCGGATTCGGGGTTTGGCGGTGGAAAACTGGGTGGATTAATTGGCTGGGGGGGTAGCTAGCTAAGTAAATCCGCATAATTAAACCCCAAATAAAATCAGGTGATTCTGGTCCCCCCGTTTCCCCGTCTCCCAGGAGGAGGTGCTGTTAAGATGAAGCTAGGTTTTTATTGGTGAATGCTGATGATGATTCAAGGGATTAAACGCGGACGTAATATCGAGCTGTCCGAAGCACTCGATATCCCTGATGGTGAAATGGTGATGGTGACAGTGCAGCACTGCAAGGGGAATTTATGGGAGGCGATCGCGCAGTGGCGATCAACAATTGATTGGAATGAGTGGGACGATGAAAATCCTTGGGAGGATGTTCGCGATCGTTCCCCAGGTCGTGAGTTTAGCTGTTTGATGGGGTGCAGATTGAAAATTGGTTTGAGTCCAGTTAGTGAAGACGGGCGAAGCCAGTAGTGTGGGCAATGCCATCCCTTTTTGGGCTAAAGAAACCGGGTTTCTTCCCAAATACCTCGGTAAGGATGCAAAGGTTATCGCAGAAACCCGGTTTCTGGCTAGTCGCGGGGGGTTAAAGAAACCGGGTTTATGAGTGCTGTAACTACAGCTTTTGCTTCTTTCTAAACCCCAAAATGCTGAATCCTAATAAACCGCCAATCGAAGCAGGTTCAGGGACTGGTTTCGCTGGTAAAGTTTCTGTTTCGGTAAAACCTGAATAGCGCACATTAGACTGGGAATAGTTGTAAAATCCGAAGCGTCCCGGCTCAAACTCCCCACTGATATCAAAGATATTCTGGCCGTTCACATCAATCTTGATGCGATTGGTTTGATACAGCAAAGTAAAATCATATTCTTGATATGGTCTCCAACCTTTGCCCAGGCCATAATCTGTAGCTAATATGTCAAACTTGGAGCTGTCTTGGTGTAGCCAAAAACTATCATCTATATAATTATAATTTGGCCCGGAGAATATGCCATCCACTTTAGTTAAGGCAAACCCCTCGTGTCCGCCATCAAATACCCCATTATGATTATGGGATTTTTTCCAGTCGAATAGCAAAAAGTTGAATTTGTTAGGGGCATCACTATTGGCAGCAGTTGGTGACTGATAGCCAAACACAAAACCAATAAAATCGTTATCGATTGGATCGGCTACCTGAAGTTTACCGTTAACAGTGGTGTTGATAAAACTGTCTGGACTGACAAAAAATGTGGGAGCGTCGTTAATGGTCTGGCGCACGAATGTTCCATCTGCAGATACAAGCCAATTGCCCCTTTCCGGTGCGCCTTCATGTTTCCATGTTCTTAAATCGATTGGGTTAGTTCCTGGATTTTGTGGTTTGATGGCAGGGACTTGATAAGTAGTCAAAATTTGGAGAAAATTATCTGGCGTGATGGTTTCTCCTGGGATGGCTTTGAGAAAATTAATCAAAATCTGCCCATTGCCTTTGGCAGCCATTAAGGTTAATGCCGCTTTTCTTTCTGCCTCTGGACTGTTTGGCGGTATTAACATATTCAGCAAATTTTTTGCTAAACTTTTAGGATCAAGGGGTAAATTGGGGTCAATGCTAATGGGTCTTTTGAACTGGTTTCTAATCTCTTCTGGGTTCAATGTTTCGCTGTTCACAGCCATTAGTTTAAAAAAATCTTCCGGCAAGCCATTGGTATCACCCGTTTGCACAAAGTCTTCAATTTCAGCTATAGAAAATACCAATTCTATAGGTTTATATGGATGTTTGACGACAATCTGATTGGCAGCGAAAACAGGAGCAGCGATATTAAGAGTTGCAATCCCTGCCACAGGAATAGCCATGAGATAGTTTTTCTGGTTCAGCATATTAGTTACTCCATTGTTGCTTGCGGGGTTAAAGAAACCGGGTTTCTTAACCAAGTCTCGGTTAGGATGCAAAGGTTATCGCAGAAACCCGGTTTCTGGGCTCTGGGAGAGGGGTTAAAGAAACCGGGTTTCTTAACTAAGTCTCGGTGAGGATGGGAAGGCGATCGCAGAAACCCGGTTTCTGGCTAGTTGTTGTTGCCGTTGGCGTTTCATCCGCATTTTTCCAAGAAAAGCACTCAATGCTAATCCGCCTAATCCTAATACAGTGGAAGGTTCAGGTACGGTTTTTGAAACACCTGCCGGTGTCGTTGAAATAGTAACATCTAGACCCGTCGAGTCGTACGAATAAGTTTGATTGCTGCCATAACCAACAGCAAAATCAATTGTGTCGCCCGCCTGCACTGTGCCCGTGGTTGTAAATGATTTAGCACTGGAAGCACCAAAGCCATTAATTAAATTACTAAAAAGTAAACTATTGTTATGAAGAACGTGAACATCTGTTGTGGTTAACCCAACGTGATCTAAGCCCATAAACGTTGTATCAAGTGAATATTCTCCTGCTTCTGGTGCAATCCAACGGATGATACTATACTCTCCATAATAACCAGGGTGAAAACCTAGTTGGCCTGGTTGGTAAGTTATTGTCGGATGAGAATTATTTGGGGTTGCAGTTGAGTTGTGAACGACAAAAGGCGCCCTAATTGTTTTTGTAGAATCGTACCACAAATCAATTGTAGGAGTCTGCTTTCCTACATTGCTATATAAGTTGAATCTAGAGCCCAGGCTTGATGACCAGCCATAGCGCCAAGCGCCATTGGGGTTATTGGTTAGGGAAAAGTCAGATGCAACGTTGAAAATGGCAGAGGAACTGGGTTTAGCAGCACTACCCAATATGAAAGTCGCTATCAACAGAATTTTGGATTTTTCGATAAAAGACATACAAATGTCTTCAGAGAAGTTTTGAACGATGCTGGTAAACAAAAGTTTTAGGCGGAAAAAAGTGAATGTAGTCATGTTATTGCTCCTTGGTGAGATTGAGTTGGGGTTATAGAAAGAAAGCGGGAGATTGGTCGGGTGGGCATTGCCATCCCTTTTTGGGAGAAACCGGGTTTCTTAACCAAGTCTCGGTGAGGATGCGAAGGTTATCCTAGAAAGCCGGTTTCTGGGCTCTGGGAGAGGGTTTAAAGAAACCGGGTTTCTTAACCAAGTCTCGGTGAGGATGCGAAGGTTATCGCAGAAACCAGGTTTCTGAGGGGGAAATTCAGGGAATATTCTACTTTCTCCGCAGCCAACCAGCAGCTACCGTAAATACCCCCAATAACCCAAAAGTCAGAGACGGTTCGGGGACTGATTTTTTGCGCGGCTTCTGAGTGCTGCCATTGGCTTCGCTGGCTGTTACTATCGTCACGGCATATCCGGGATGAGTACCGGCATCATTAATTGATATATAGCCCGGGATATTTTTGTTGAAAGCGGCGTGAGCTGAGTTATTCCAATTACTCAGTCCTGCAGTGGTCAAACCTTCATTTACTGGAAACTGGGAGGTTGTCGGGGGAATGACCACGCTGTCTTCTAGGAAATAGGAAACATATCCGTCTAGTTCCTCTTTCAAGAAAGAGCGATCGTCCAACCACCAACGACGGTTATAAGGATGCGCCGTGGGAAACCACCCATCAGTTAAAGCCACAATTCCCATCCCAGTACCACTACCGGCCCAGTTAACCGCATTCACCAGAAATCCAAAAGGTCCATCAGCGCTAGTACCGGGACGAGTTCCCGCACCGAGAAAATAGTGAGCATCAGCATCTTGACCGCTGAGAAAGGTGCGACTGCCTCTCGCCGCTGAAATTGCCTCTTTATTGCTGAAAATCCCCGTGGGGTCAAAACTGAAATTCCAGGCATTTCCTCCTGTACCGATCGCCAACACATCATAGTCAGCAAAATTCGGGGCCGGTCCCTGGGGATTCCAGATCGTGAGATTCCAGGTTGAACTGCCATCCCCCCAAGGGTCGTAGGTGGCGGCTTTCGCGGCCAACTCAGACATTTTGCCGTCATATATGGGATTTTGGCCATACCACAGGACATTCAAAGACGCCGCCGCCGCCACCTCCGCCACCAAAGGCCCGATCGCCACAGCGAGCAGCAGCGCCACCCATTGCCCCACTGGCGCCAAGGGTTGTCTCTTACTCATACAACTAAACCAGCCTATCCGGCGGGCGATCGAGCGTTTGTCTTCTGTAATGTCTTTCATAGTGCCCTATCCCTGTAAGAGCCTGGTCGGTTTTATCCGCTCTCGCGTCTTGTGAATTCACGTTTGAGATAAATTAAATAATATTTCACATAACTAAAATTGTCAATAAGTGGAATTTCAATGAAGAAAATGGCTGTAACTATTGCCAAATGGTCATTACAGACTATTTTTTGGAAAAAGCACGAGAAAAATTTACATTATTTAACTAAAAAACTTTCACATCAATCCCATCGGTCCCCCCTCCCCTTATTTCCCCGTCTCCTCGGACTGGGGTAGAGGACAAATATTCGTGACCCCGGAGGGGACCCCGCTGGGAACGGGCAATTTTGCCCCGCTGCTGCATTCCAGAATCACCTGGCTCCCGGCATCGGGCCAAATCAAATCCCCAACATATAATGTGGTGCCCACAGGGGCGGCATAATATTGGCTGGAGTTGCTGGGTTTAACCCAGACGGTTCCAGAGGCGCTGGCGATCGCGCCCACAGTGGTGGCGGTTGTGGCAGTTTGGGCAGCCGCCGTGGATAAACTTGCCATTACCAACCCTGCCACGGCAACGATCAGCATTGCCCCCCCCGAATGGTCCCTGAAAATTGCCCACCCCATCAGCCTAATTTTGGTTGACATCTCCCACATTCCCCAGCAGTGAATAGCGGTCAACCTGATATCGGGCGGAAATTGGGCTTTTTTTGCCCAGGGGGAGATTTTGGCAACAAAAATTTACACTAACGGACGCAATACTTACTAACTCATATGACCAAGAAGAAAATTATCCTGCTATACTCCATCCATATTTCTGGCGAAAAACTAGGATTTATCAGGGTTTTTGGCCGCCACGACTCAGAAAAGCATGAGGATGAAAAAAAACTTGCGCTTCCTTCACGGGTATGATAAAGTAAAAGGAACTTAAGGGGAGGAAAAAGGCGTGATTCAGGAGGACCTGTTAAAAACACTGGCTGACGAGAAGCAAGTTTCAGATGGAGAGTTCCAGGTGTTGTCCCTAGCCATGAAGGGAGAATCGACACCGACGATCGCCGCCAAAGTCGAGATTAGCGAAGACTTAGTCCGCAAGCGCCTGAGCGATATCTACAAAAAATTTGACATCCCTGGGCGCGGTCCGGTGAAGCTGGCGAAACTACAGCAGCATCTATTGGCTTTGTCTCGCGGGCAGCTACCCGATAGCAGCAGCTTGGACATAGAAGGAGAACCCCGCCGGGACTGGGGGGAAGCTCCGGATGTGTCAATTTTTTACGGTCGCAGCGAACAGCTAGACACCCTAGCCGGGTGGGTACTAAACGATCACTGTCGTTTAGTTGCCATTTGCGGTATGGGAGGAATTGGCAAAACCACCTTAGCCATCAAACTCGCCAAACAAATTCAAGACCAATTTGATGGCGTGATTTGGCGCAGTCTGCGGGACGCTCCGCCAGCCAGGGAATTGCTCGCCGATTTAATTAAATTTTTCGCTCCCGGCGTCAGCCCACCTTATGAAACTGACGATCGGATATCGCGACTGATGGACGCCTTGAAAGCCAAACGCTGTCTCATTGTCCTAGACAGCGCCCAAGCGATTCTCAAAAGTGGCGACCTGGCGGGGCATTATAGCGACAGCTATCAAGATTATGGTAATTTCATCAAACGAGTGGCCACGGAATCCCACCAAAGCTGCTTGGTGATTACCAGTCTCGAGCAAATCGACGATATTGCCTTGCTGCAAGGCGAAACCATGCCCGTGCGGGTGATGGAGCTAAGGGAATTAGACGAGGAACAAGCCTGGGAAATTTTCCGCGCTAAAGGCTTATCGGAACCGGAGCAATGGGTAGAGTTGACGAACCTCTACCGAGGCAATCCTTTGGCCTTAAAGATTGTCGCGACCACGATAAAAGAGCTGTTTGGCGGCAATGTGTCCGAGTTCCTCAAGCAAAAAACCTTTGTTTTTGGCAACATTCGGGATTTGCTGGAGTTCCAGTTTGAGCGCTTGTACAAGTTTGAGAAAGAAATTCTCTACTGGCTGGCGATCGAGCGGCAACCGGTGACATTTTTCACCCTGCAAGAAGACATCGAACTATCGGAACATCAGGACGAACTCTTAGAGGCTTTAGAATCTCTGGGACGGCGTAACCTCATTGAAAAGATGACTGAGACCGGGAGCGCTCGGTTTAGTCTGCAACCGATGGTCCTGGAATATGTGACCAATCAACTGGTGGTCCAAGCTGGCAACGAAATTATGGAGGCAGTGAAAACCCAAGACGCCGAAAAATTGCACTTGTTAAGAAGTCATAACCTGGTGAAAGGGGCTCTGGGGGTTTCTGGCAGCGGTTCTCCCCTAGAAAACCCAATTTTACAACCAATAAACGATCGGCTGTGTAAGGCGTTCCGCAGTCAAAAGAAAGTAGAAGAGCGGTATAATAGGCTGTTAAGCTGGTTGGGCGATCGGTCTCTGTTTGAAATCGGCTATGCCGCTGACAACATCCAATCCCTCATCGAAGCCTTACCCCCGGATCCCGCTGGCAATTCCCTCGCCAGTTAAAACTCAATTAAACTATGGGGCTCAGCCATGACTGCTGCTAATCAACCCCCCGAAATCGGTTGCTACTGCATTAACCCCCGCTGTGTCAACCGCCTTAACCCCGACGATAGCTCTCGTTGTCTCAGTTGTGGGATGCCACTGCTGATCAACGATCGCTATCGCCTCGCCAAACCCCTGCGGCAATTGGACGAAGAATACACCACCGATGTCTTTGAGGTGGAAGACTGGGACATCAATCCTGACCAAGAGAACTGGCCCAAAGTGCTGAAAGTTCTCAAAATTCAGGAAACCGGCGCCCAAATCCTCTTTGAGCGAGAATCCACCATATTAATGCGGTTGCGTCATCCCAATTTGCCCCGGGTCGAACCCGATGGCTTCTTCACCGTTGCTTTAGAGCCACCCAAAAAATTGCCCTGTCTGGTAATGGAGCAGATTGAGGGGATTAACTTAAGAGCATGGCTCAGGGAAAATGGGGAGATTACCGAAGCGATCGCCCTTGATTGGTTGCGCCAAATCACCCAACTGCTGATTTACGTACATGAAGAAGGATTGCTGCATCGGGATATCAAACCCAGCAACATTATCCTGAAAGCCAACGGAGAATTAGCATTAATTGACTTTGGCAACGTGGGGTTTATTAATCGCGCTGTCACCCCGGTGGGTTCCTATGGATACACCGCCCCAGAACAGCGCAGCGGGGGGGCTGTCCCCCAATCGGATATTTTTGGTCTTGGCTGCACGATCGTCCATTTGCTCACCGGCGAATATCCCGACGATTTACCCAAACATCGGCGCACCAATAAACTGCTATGGCGCGATCGGGTACAGGGAATTTCCCAGCAATTGGCCGATTTACTCGACCAAATGATATCCCCTCTACCCCAGCAGCGCCCAGCCAATCCCCACGTGCTGTTAGAGCGGCTACAACATCTTTATGATGCTCCCGCCGAACCAACAGCGGAAAATACCTCAAATCCTGACAGCTCTGGGGAGTCTGGTAGCCAGAACCTGCGCCTAAAAATCATTTTTTCATGGCCGTTTTCCCCAGAACAAATGCGGCAAGCGGCCACCATATTCTTACTCTGGTGTATTGCCTTGCAGCTAGTCCTGCAACCCATAGCCGAGTTTTGCAACCGGTTAGGAGAAGCCGCTATAACCACCACACCAGCCAAAGCCGAATTTTGGTATAAAACCGCCATTTGGGTCAAACCGAATTACCCTAAACCTTATCATAATCTGGGATTACTTTATGAAGACCCGCGTTTTTTCAACCAAAAGCTGGCCACAGAGAATTACCACAAAGCCGCGAAAAAAGGCTTCACACCAGCAGTGAATAATTTAGCGCGGTTGGAAATTTTAGCGATAAATCCCGATGCGGCGGTACATCTGATATTACCCCAACTGCACAAAGAAAATCTCAGCGATGGGGTGAAATATTCCCTCCACAAAAACTTGGGATGGGCAAGAGCTATCCAAAAACGCTATGCGGACGCCGAAGCAAATTTGCAGATGGCTATTGACCTCAACCCAAAAAGAGCATCCGCTTACTGCTTATTAGCACAAGTGTTTGAAGACCAAGGCAATATCAACCCAGCTTTAACCCAGTGGGAGAACTGTCTGCGTTATGCTCAGTCCACCACCACTCCCGAAGAAGATGGGTGGATTGAGATGGCTCGGCAACGGTTGGTAAATTATGAAGTTCTCCTCATGCAACAGAGGCAATCAGATGTGCAGCCAAACCCTAAACAAAAGCCTGTATTTCAACCGCTTTAGTTTCCTCGGACTCACCACCTCCATTATGGTGAGTTGCGTCCTCACCGCCGCACCCGCCACCGCCGCTTCCCTGGGAAAAATCCTCACTGCCACCGGACAAGTATCCATCAAACGAGTAGGCTGGAGCAGCTACCAACCCGCCGCCGTAGGTACTAGCCTCGATAACGGTGATTTGATTTTGCCCGCAGCGGGGAGCCAAGTCACCCTGCAATGCACCAACGGCACCAGGCAGCCTGTACCCAGTGGTACTGCGTCAGGGGTAGCAAATATCTGTCCGCCGCCTAGTTCTGGGAATAGCGATGGCACTCGGGGTGATGCGATCGCTGGAATCGATACCAACATTCCCTATCTCATCAGTCCCCGCCGCACCCACCTACTTTCCCCCACCCCAACCATCCGCTGGAACGCCGTAACCGGAGCCAACAGCTATCGCCTGCGCGTGCGGGGAGCCGGAGTCGATTGGAAAACAGAAGTCCCCACAAATGAGGTAGTTTATAGTGGAGAAACCCCCTTACAACCCGGACAATATTACTTAATTACCATCATCACCGACACCGGCGCCAATTCCAACGATGACCCCGGAATGCAGCTCGGATTTACCATCCTTGATGACAGTCAAAAAGCCACCCTCCAAGCCGAGCTGACCGAACTAAGTCAGCAACAACTAGGCCAACCCGCCCAGACTATAGCCCAAGCCGAATTATACCGGAAATATCAGTTAAACGCCCAAGCCATTGAGACCCTAGAAGCCGCCATCAACTCCAATCAAGCCACAGAAACAATTTACTTTAACCTAGCAGCTCTCTATGAAGAAATACAACTCACCCAGTCAGCCATAAACAACTATCTCCTAGCCTTCCAAATCGCCAGCGAAAGCGCAGATATAATCACCAAAACCGAAGCAGCGGAAAAATTGGCAAAAATTTATTCAGCCCTCAAAGACACCGCCCAATTCCAGCGATTTCGCCAAGAGGCAATTCAAGGTTATGAAATATTAAACGCTTCACCCAAATGAAGCCACAAAAATTACAGTTACAGTTGTAGAATAAACATCACATATTTTTCACACAAATAAAAATATGTGATGCCCACCCTACATGAATCCCTGGGTTTCACGATAAATCTCAATAACGCCGTAACCAGAAAAACCCAAATCTCCCGTGGTGCCTCATATAAGGTAAGGGCGAAGCATTCCGGTAATAAATCCTCTGGTTTTCACCAATAACGTATCCGCCGGAATGCTTCGCCCCTACCACCAATGACGAAGGACAAATGACTAAATACACATGAAGGAAACATAACAATGAAACCATCAGGATTGCATCTAGCTTTGTACCTACTACCATTAGGAATCGGATTAGCTGGGACACCCGTACAGGCCCAAATCACCCCAGAAACCGGCAACCCCACCAGCACCACCATTAATATTAACGGCTCCATCATCGATATTAAAAACGGTAAAACAGCGGGGTCGAACCTATTTCACAGTTTTGACCAATTTAATCTCGATTCTGGCGAAACTGCCAATTTCCAGACAAACTCCAGTATTCAAAACATCCTCGGTCGCGTAGTTGGCGGCGATGCCTCACTGATTAATGGGTTAATTCAGGTGACGGGAGGCAATGCCAATTTGTTTCTAATGAATCCAGCGGGGATTATTTTTGGTGCCAACGCCCAATTAAACGTCATGGGTTCATTTACCGCAACTACTGCTAATGGTATTGGTTTAGGCAGCAACTGGTTTAACGCCATTGGCAATAACAACTACGCCAGTTTAACCGGAACCCCGAATCAATTTGCCTTCCCCATGTCCCAACCAGGGACAATTATCAATTCTGGTAATTTATCCGTATTGGAAGGCAAGAATTTAAACCTATTCGGAGGCACAGTCATCAGTACCGGCCCCTTAACTGCACCAGGCGGCCAGATTAATATCGCATCAGTCGCGGGAGGAAATGTCCTGCGCCTTAGTCAAGATGGTATGTTGTTGAGTTTGGACATCATCCCCAGCAGTGCAGCGGGAAGTCTGCCTAACAATTTGACATTTTCTCCTCTAGATTTACCAGCATTGCTCACGGGGGGTGCTGCATCTAATGCCACGGGAGTGCAAAAAAATGCCGATGGTAGCGTTTCCCTTATCGGTTCTGGGTACAAAATAGAAAACGGCGATTTAGTCGCCACCAATGCCACCACCACATCTGGTATTGCTCCTGGTGGTGGTATCCGTCTTTTGTCTAACGGTTCTCTAAACGGTGGCTCCCTTGAGGCTTTAGGTAGTAATGTCACCTTGGAAGCGAAAGGGGATATCACTCTTGGCAGTATCAATACGTTTGGTTCGCCGGGGGGAGATATCACTATTACCAGCATTGAGGGGAAAATTGATATCACCGATCTCCTCAATTCTTATTCCAATACTGATGATGCCGGTAATATCACCATCGACGCCAATGGCGATATTACCGCCACAGGAGCAATCACTGGCTATAGCGCGAATGGAAATGCCACCAACATCACCATTAGCAGCAGTAATGGCAGCGTCACAACTGAAAATGTGGCAGCTATGACAGATTATGGTCATGGCGGCAATATAGAAATCCGAGCCTTCAATGATATTACCACCGGTCAGGTACAAGCTAGTGTAGGGCAGCAAGGGGATGCAGGCAGTATTATTTTAGACGCCGGAGGCAATATCGCCACTGATAAAGTTCGTGCTTTTAGCAAGAACGGAAATGGTGGCACAATTGATATCACTGCTGGGGGGGATTTTGGTACGATTCCTGCATTTGCTGGCGGTACTCATCTGGCCGTTAATACCAATTACGGCGGCGATGCAGGCTCGATTACAGTTAATGCTGGTGGCAATATCAATGCTGGGGGGATAGATGCAAATGCGCCGAATGGCAATGGTGGCTCTATTTCCCTCACGAGCGGGGGTAATTTGACCGGTGGCGCGATGACTACTGGCTCTATGTTCGGCGATGGCGGTCCTATCTACCTCAAAGCGGCTGAGAATATTAATATCGGAGAAACTATAACTGGCACTTGGGTAGGAAATGCAGGCACTATCACCATAGAAGTTGGCGGCAGTATTACCATTACCAGCGGTGCGGTTTACGATTTTTTCCAAAACAATTGCGGCACCAGTGCATCGGGAACTGTGGAGTGTAATGCTGATGGCTCGGTGACGCTAACTCCTTCAGAAACTCTGTCTTTACCGGGTCAGGGTTTGCTGGCTGGACCGGTGAAAATTATTCCGATCGCCCCATCTGGCTCCAGTGGGACAACCACCACACCAGACACCGACACCAGTGGGACAACTACCACACCAGACACGGACACCAGTGGGACATCTGGCAACAGCAGTCAAACTAGCGACAGTGGAACTAGCGCTCCCAATAATGGCGGTTCGGAAATTCAAATGGAAGTGAAGACCACGGACGGGCGAGAGGAATCTGTCACCAATCCCACTTCGGTATCATCAACTGTGAAAGGAACTGCCGGAGAACAGACAATTAATGCCACAGATGATGTTAACACTGGGAGTATCGACGCCCGATCGGCCCTAGAGGGCAACGGCAACAATATTTCAGTCACCAGCAGCGAAGGCGGCGTTACAACGAAAGATGTGAATAGTTCCGCTCAGCAGGGAAATGCCGGAAATATTGGTGTATCCGGTAACAATAATGTCACCGTGGGCAATGCCAATGCCTCTACCAACTACAGTCCCCCACCAGCGGCAACCACTCCGGCACCAGCCACGAATAATTCCCCCGCTCTTCCCCCAACCGCACTGGGAACCAGCGGCAGCATCACTATTACCAGCAATACCGGCAATGTCAACACGGGGGTTATTGATACCACAGCCAACGTGGGTACAGGTGGACCCGTAAACTTACAAGGTGCTGGAAACGTTACCGCCGGGGATATTAACACCAACGTCAATTCTGGAAATGGAGGTGATGTTACTGCTACCAGTACCGGAGGCAGCATTACCGCCGGTGATATCAACACCTACTCTGACAGCAATGGTTCTGGTGGTGGCGTTACCGCCACAGCACTTCAAAATGTCAATCTAGGAAATATTACTGCTTCTGCTGGACCAGCCACCCCCGCTATCACATCACCAGTAATTGCAACCACTTCCCCATCACCAGTAACTGCTACCCCCACCCCATTGCCAGTAACTGCTCCCGCCAACATATCACCAGTAACTGCTGCTCCTGTGGTGAATAACGCCACTCCCACTGTCACTGTCACCACGTCCGCACCTCCTAGCGGCCCAGAAGCTACTCCCCTGAATGCTGGTGGCAACGTCACCATCACCAGTACCGAAGGTATCGTTAATGTGCGTGATGTGAACGCTAGCGCGATCGACGGACCAGGCGGTCCCGTCCAGATAGATGCCCGCCAAAATATCACCACTGGCGACATCACTACCCGTTCTGAGAATCAACAAGCGGGAACTATCAATTTAAACTCTGACGTGGGACGTATTGTCACCGGTGCTTTAGACGCCAATTCCGGGCCCGGATTTCGCGACGCACAAATTACATTGCAAGCTCGCCAAGGCATCATCACTGGCCCTGTCTTGTCGGATAATATTCAAATCATTGGCCCTTCTGTGAGTTCGTCTCTCAGTCTCCAGTTGAGTCGTCTAGCATCCAACCAACCCACCGTTAACCAGATTACAACCCCCATTGCAGTGGTTGAAACAACCGCACCCACACCCGCACCCATTGTTACCGTAACAGAGGCAGCACCCGCACCAACACCCAATCCCGCTCCTGCGGCGGAGCCAATTTTAGATAACAGCAATTCCACCACTCCACCAGTTTCCCAGACGAGTAATGACGCCAAAAATACCACACCCCAGGCGTCCCCACAGATTCCCAATCTCAACCCGACTGTGATTAATGGAGTAACTGCCCCGGCTACGGCTGAGGACAATATCCTCAGCATTGAGCAAGAGCGCACGGGTGAATATGCCGAGCATTTCCAGAAGCAGCTACCCAACATCAAAAACTTTAACCAAATTCGGGAAATGCTGGGGAAAATCAGTGAAGAGACTAACCTCAAACCGGCAATCATTTATGTGGTTGAAGACCAACAAGGGATGTGGGCAGTGATGGTGACAGATGCCAATGAATACTCCGTAACCACCATTGCCGGAGACCAAACTGTGACAGAAAAGGAAGGTCAGCAGTGGCTTGTCACCACGAATAAGCTGGATGATTTAAAAGAGGAATTGAATGCTTTTCGGGATAGTGTCAGCAAAAACGAACACAAATCAATTGTGGTGGCTGATGGCCAAAAACTTTATGATTTGCTGATTAAGCCGTTAGAGGCAAAATTGCAAGCCCAAGGCATCAACACCTTAATCTTTTCCATGCCGGAAAGTATGCGGATGTTGCCCATCGCTGCTCTCCACGATGGCCAACAGTTTCTGGTGGAAAAATACAAACTGGCGATGATTCCTAGCGTTTCCTTGATGGACACTACCTACAACGGACTGGGCGATGGGAAATTGTTGGCGATGGGGATATCTGATTTTGAAGACACTGCCAATGTCAAACAATTAAAAGACCTCCCCCGTGTAAATGAAGAACTGGACGCCATCAGCTCCTCATGGCTGAATGGGGTGGAAATCTATCGCAATGAACAAGCTACCTTCGGGAATCTCGCCGAGGCGAGCCAACGCCAGCGGTTTAACATGCTTCACATTGCCACCCATGCGGCATTCCAGAATAAGGATAATAACTACATCCAATTTTGGGATGGCCAGAAGCATTTGGAAGATTTACGGCAGGTGCAATGGTATGGCGATCGCATGGTAGAATTACTCGTACTCAGTGCCTGTGAAACCGCCGTGGGCAACCGGGACGCGGAAATGGGGTTTGCAGGCTTATCGGTGCAAGCGGGGGTAAAAACCGCGATCGCCACCCTGTGGAAAGTCAGCGACAACGGCACCTTGGGACTGATGGCAAACCTTTACCAAAATCTCGGACAATTCCCCACCAAAGTCGAGGCTCTGCAGCAAGCCCAAATTGCCATGCTACGCGGTGAAGTCAAACCCAGCGAAAGCAACCTCGATTTTACTCACCCCTACTACTGGGCCGGGTTTACTCTGATTGGCAGTCCCTGGTAATCTCCGCCGTAGGTTGGGTTTCGTTCCTCAACCCAACCTACGCCCCTTGAATTATCAATTATCAATTATCAATTATCAATTATCTAAGCACAACTACAAACTTTTCGTGCCAGAATGGGGAAAGCGCGTTTGAGGACGAGGTATGTTTTTAGTACCTTTCGAGCGTTTCACGATCGCCACTGCCTTCCCTCCCGATATCGTCCGGGAAAAGTTAATCTCAGTGGTAGAACCTCCCAGGAGCATCCGATGGGGAATGACTCAGCCGGATAAACCATACCAAGGGAAAATTAGTGAGAGTTATTTTGAGATTAGCCGGATTATCAATTATCGCAACTCCTTTATCCCCGTCATCAAAGGCCGCATTTATCCTGACGGCACAGGCAGCAAAATTCATATTGAAATGACCATGCACCCCTTTGTCATGGTTTTTATGGCGGTTTGGCTAAGCATTGTGGGACAAGCTGCTGCGGGGATGTTAATTGCCTCTGTCTCCAGTTCCACCTTTGAGCCTGCTTATTTGATACCATTGGGGATGTTTGTATTCGGCATTTTGCTATGTGCGATCGGCTTTCGCCCCGAAGCCAATGGCTCTAAAAAATTTCTCATTGACCTGTTAGAACGTTAAATATTGGTCATTGGTTCTTTGCTAATATGTTCAAAATGATTCCTAATTGTGAATAAGTCACATGAAAACCGCAACTAATGTAACTGACGGGGTGACAACCACCTCAAAAGCCTGATAGAATCAAGGACATAGCCCTCAGACCCCGCTGAAAAAATGGGAGCTTATTCCTTCTAATTCGCATTAATTCTGTGATAATTTTTTGACAAAACTCAAGGCCGAGTA
>DVDU01000133.1 GCA_015296065.1 Oscillatoriaceae cyanobacterium M33_DOE_052
GCGTTATGCAGTCCGTGATTTTCTCCACCATCTTCCTCTTGACTCCCCTCTCCCGCCCTGGGAGAGGGGTTGGGGGTGAGGGCAATAGGGGTGGGAAGTCAGACATTTTCTGCAAAAGATGAAAAACCTGCACTTGTAAGGTCCCCTAGTCCCCCCGTCCCCTAGTCTCCCCGTCCCCCCGCGCCGATCGCTTGACCGGCGAGCCAGCCAGTAGTCCAGGCACTTTGGAAGTTAAAACCGCCGGTAATCGCATCAATATCTAAGATTTCACCGGCGAAATACAGCCCGGGACAGATGCGGCTTTCCATTGTTTTAAAGTTAACTTGTTTGAGGTTAACGCCGCCACAGGTAACGAATTCTTCTTTGAAAACGCCTTTACCAAGGATTTGATATTGGCTCTGGGTTAATTCGGTTTGGAGCTGCTGGAGGGATTTTTTAGAAATTTCTGCCCAGCGTTGCTCGGGCGTAATGGCGGCGGCGGCGAGGAGTCGTTCCCAAAGACGACGCGGGAGGGAAAAGGGGTTGACGGTGCCGATCGCCTTTTTGACAAAATCTTCTTTGGCGGCCAAAAGTGCCTCCCGCAATGGGTCTGGTTTGTACTGAGGCACCCAATTAATCATCAAAGTTGCTTGATAGCGCTGTTCATGGAGAAACCGCGCCCCCCAAGCGGACAATTTCAGGATAGCAGGGCCGCTCACCCCCCAGTGAGTAATCAACAGTGGGCCGGTTTGCTCCAAATTCGCCTGGGGCAAACTAGCACGTACTGAAGCCACAGAAATTCCCGCTAAATCTTCCAGGCGACGATCGCGCACATTAAACGTAAATAAAGATGGTACGGGAGGCTCAATTTGGTGTCCTAATTTTTCAGCGATACGATAACCCAAGGGGTTGCTACCGGTAGCGAGCAAGAGTCGATCGGCCTGCCAGCTTTCCCCAGACTTCAACACCACCTCAAACCGGGAATCTTCCCCAAATTCTACCCCCACCACTGGCGCTTTGGTGCGACATTTCACCCCCGCTGCGGTGGCGGCTTCGACCAAACAATCGACGATCGTCCCCGAATCATCAGTAACTGGGAACATCCGGCCATCTGCCTCCGTTTTCAGTTCCACACCCGCCGCTGCAAACCAAGCTACTACATCTTTGGGTTGAAACCGACTAAACGCACCGCGTAACTCTTTACCACCGCGAGGATAATTCGGCACCAGAGCCGCCGGAGTAAAGCAAGCGTGAGTCACATTACACCTACCGCCGCCAGAAATGCGCACTTTCGCCAGCGGCTCGCTTCCGGCTTCCAAAATAGTGACGCGGGTTTCTGGATAAGTCCGAGCCACAACGATCGCGGCAAAAAACCCCGCCGCACCGCCGCCGATCACCAACACATTGTCATTTGTCATTTGTCATTTGTCATTTGTCATTTTATCAATTATCAATTATCAATTATCAATTATCAATTATCCAATATCCTTTAAGAAAACTTCCCGCAGCGCCTCAAATTCTGCCCGTAAAGGCGGCGGGTTATAACCCAAAGCAAAAGCTAGCCCACTGTCCAAAGACACGTCTGGGGGTCTGGGAGCCGCCATTTTGACATCTTGCTGACGACATGGTTTAATTTTGCCGGGAAGAGGGGAGGAATCTGTTCTAAATAGCACTTGCAACAATAATCGGAAAAACTCATACCGGGAGACAGATTCTCTCCCCCCCAAGTGGAGAATGCCCTGATAATTAGTTCTTAAAGCCAATAATAGACCTTTAGCGGCGGTGGTGGCGCTCACCGGGGTGCGGAACTCATCGGTAAAGAGAGACAAGTCAGTGCCTTGTTTGAGGGTTTGCAGCATTGGTTGCACAAAACTTGTTCCCGCCGGTCCCCCATCGCCGAACATCAGAGGCATCCGACAAACTGCACTCTGGGGGTAGCGATCGAGCATTTCCAGCTCCGCCATCACCTTTTGTTCCCCATAAATACTCACCGGACATACCGCATCAGTTTCCCGGTAGGGAGGATGCAACCCGTTAAACACCAAATCCGTGGAAGTAAAAACGCACTGAATCCTCTCCTGCGCACACATTTGGGCGATGTGGCAAACAGCTCTAACATTGATAGCCTGAGATTCCTGGGGTAGCTCTTGACAAAAATTCGGTTGAGATGCGGCGGCGGTGAGGATGACAGCATCCGGCTGCACCTTGGCAAACAGGGCCGCGATTTCCTCCTCTTCGCGCAAGTCCACTGGCATCAAATAAACACCAGGAATCTCCACCGGATGGGAAAAGTAGGTGCCCCACACCGCCCATTCCCTAGAGGCTTCCTGGCACAAGTTCCAGCCCAAAAAACCACTGGCGCCAGCAATCAACAGTTTTTTCATAGTCATTTGTCCTTGGTCATTTGTCCTTAGTCATTTGTCATTAGTCATTTGTACTTTCACAAGTGACAAGGGACAAGTGACAAGTGATAATGCTTACTTGTACAGGGGTTCAAAATCATCTTTGCTCGCGCCACAGTCGGGACAAACCCAGTCATCGGGGAGGTCGTGAAAATGGGTGCCCTGTGCCATGCCCGAGTCCCGAACGCCGCTAGGCGTCGCGTCAGCATCGCCTTTTGCCCGAACGGGTGTCCGGCTAGCGTTAGCATCGTACAGATACCCACAAACGGTGCATTCGTATGTTTGGCTCATGGTGCTTGATGGTCCTCTATAATCTGTTACCTAAGATTGGGGCGCCACCCTGCCAGGGGGTCAGTACCGGGGATAGTGTGGGGCATAGTGTGATTAATACATTTATTTTCCTGCCCAGATTCCAGATGCCCTAATTAGATGATTGCTCCCAATTTTACTCGGTACGGGCAATTCTGATTTGTCCATTATTACTGCTAACAGGTGACTTGACAACGGACAAATGACCTGTTAGCAATGACAACTAAATAGTATTGGATTGACACCATATTTAATCCGATTGTCAAGGAAAATTTTTGCGCAAAAATAAGCAATTTTATATAATTATCCCTGATTGCTCTGGCGATAGCCGCCGGGAAAAAAAACTGCTGGGTTGCGGGTTGGCTATGAGTTATCTGGGATTATACCTAAGATGGCGGCACCAGGAAATTATCAGCCTTAGAGTTGACATCTTGCCCGAGTAGTATATACTCAAAGCTGTGCCTAAATTTGACGAGTTGCAGGGGGAGGAACGAGAAGTGGGTCTCTCCCTAACGGTAAGAAGGAAACGTTGGCGGTTTCTCCCTGTGTCATCCGGAGCGCCACCCTTAAATTAGCAATAGCCTTGAGGATAAGGGCGGTAGAAAGGCGGGCACAGAGCCAAACCGATTTAGAGGCAAAAAACCAACGTCACTTTTGACCCCATCAAAGCAGACCCCAGACAGTAACGTTAGTTGCAGTTGGGTTGAGCCAATTTATTTGCCCGATCGAAGAAAGAAATATTTCTAATGAGGTCACAAATGGAAGGAAAGAAAAAGCTCGCGATCGCTTGCCAAGGTGGTGGCAGTCACACAGCTTTCACTGCAGGAGTCCTCAAAAAAGTCCTGGAGCAAAAAGTCTATGAAAAATACAACCTCGTCGGCTTGAGCGGCACATCAGGTGGGGCGATTTGCGCCACTCTCGCCTGGTTTGGCCTATTAAAATTAGCTCAGGGCGAAACCTCTCAGCCAGTTTATCAAGGTTTGGTGGACTTCTGGGCAGAAAACTCGGCGATTAACGCTTGGGAAAGATCCCTCAATAACTTAATCATCGAATCCATCCGTCTCCAAGACATGGGGACAATCCCCGCCTTTTCCTCTAACCCCTATTCTGGCGGTTGGCTGCAAAACACCTTGCGGATGCTGGCCCCCCGCAAAGAATACCTCGACTTTAAAGCCTTGCTGGAAAAACATATCCCCTTCCAGCAACTCCATAAATACATCAAAGCCGATAGCCCTCGGTTGCTCCTAGGCGCAGTCAACGTCCTTTCCGGGGAATTCAAAGCCTTTGACTCCTGGCAAAATGATGAAATCAGCATTGAAGCGGTGCAAGCTTCGGCGGCAATTCCCAACGTGTTCCAAGCTGTGCAAATCGGGAATGGCGCTTATTGGGATGGCTTGTTTTCCCAAAACCCGCCCATCAGCCCCTTTATCGATGATGATCACGCTAGCAAAGACGCCCGTCCCGAAGAAATTTGGATTGTCCAAATTAACCCGAAAGAGCGCAAAACTGAACCAACCACGGCTGAAGAAATCCTCGATCGCCGTAACGAGCTAGGTGGCAACCTGTCTTTATTCCAGGAAATGCGCTTTATTGAAATCGTCAACGACTGGATCCGCGAAGGCGCCTTCAGCCAAGAGTATATGGAAAGGGTAAAACCCACTCCCATTGATGTCCGTCTCATTCAAATGAGTGATGAACTTTCCGATAGTTTGGACTACGCTTCTAAGCTCGATCGCTCTCCCGCTTACATCCAGCGTCTGATGGCAGATGGCGAAAAGCAAGCCGAAGTATTTTTAAACAGCTTGAACAGCTAAAAACGGTCTATACCTTGGTTTGATGCAACCGGAGAATCATCACGATAGATTGGCTCCTGATGCTGAAAAACTGCGGTGATATCAATGTGAAAAATAGGTGATTGACTGCGGGTGCTGCTACTAACAATTCAACCACACAGCCCCCGCATTTTTTTTACCCAGGCTAAGTCAAAAATGTTAGAAATTTGGAATGCAATTACAGCTCATTTATCCATCCTTAATATTCCGCCAGCCCAAATTATCCTGGTAATAGCTATCCTCTTGGTAACGATAGTATTGCGAGGCTTATTTTTACAGATTATCATCAAGCGGATCGAGGCATGGACGAGCCGCACCAATACCAACTTAGACGACGAATTGGTAGCACTGCTCAAGCAACCTTTGGGATGGCTGATTTTGCTGGGGGGATTGTGGCTGATTCAGTTAGTGATAGCTGGACATCTGACCCCAGAGGTCAACAAAGCTATCACTGGGCTAATTGACCTAGGTCTGGTAGGGACGATCGCGTTGATTGTTTACCGCGCTGCCCCCCTCCTAGGAGTGTTTCTCAGCCAACTATCCGCCCGGACTAAAACCGAAATAGATGATATCATCGTTCCCTACCTCCCCCTATTTTTCCGCACCATTGCCACAGTTATATTTTTGCTCAAAGCGGGAGAAATTTTACTTGGGGCTTCTGCTACAGCACTGTTAGGTCTCATCGGTGGTGCAGGCATCACCTTTGGGTTGCTATTCAAAGACATTCTCTCCGATTGGTTTGCCACGATCGTCATCTACTCCGATAAGCTCTACCACCCGGGGGACTACCTGGTAGTCTCAGGAGTTGATGGCGTAGTTCAAGTAGTCAAGATTGGCATCAGAAGTACCAAGCTGCGTCTGGTAGCCAGAGACTCCATCCAGAGTATGCCGAATTCTGTGATGATTACCGGCAGAGTAGATAACTGGACGCAAAATGCCGGAGACACCATGTCGATCGGCATCCCTGTCATCCTCAAAATCGATAACATTACCTCAGCACAAGTCGCCCGAATTTGTCAAGCCATCCGCGAAATCCCACAAGCTCACGAATTTTTCAATCAAAAATCTGTAGTTTGGTTTAGCGGCTTTGAAGGCAACGCCCGCGTGATTAATGTACGCTTATTCGTCAACGATGTAGCCTTTTTCTTTACCGGTTGGGATCAGCTAAATCTCGATATCTTGAAAATTTTAGAAACCGAAGGTATCGACCATCTACAAGTTTACATTAGAACCGACCCTCAAGGATATCACAATTGGCAAGAAGGCAAAAATTAGTTTTTTGTCATTTGTTTTTTGTCATTTTTCCTTTGTCCCAAGGCAATTTTTCCTTTGTCCTTTGTCCGCTTGTCCTTTGTCCCTAGAACCGGAAAGAACTGCGCAAGACCCCCACCCAGATATTGTCATTATCGGCATCATGTTCGGGATTAGTAATCACGAAAAAACCCGGAGTGATATCAATTTTCTTGGTCACGGGGTAGCGATAAAAAGCCTGGAAGTGCAAAGAGGTATCCCGGTTGGGTTCGCCGCCATCTACCTGAGTGAGTTTTGGTGGCTGGCCAAAACTCAAACCCAAGGTGCCTCCTTCTGTGCCCAAATCTTCCACTACCATCGTCACAGCCCAATTCCAAATAGAGGCTTTATCGCCCTCCCGCTGTCCCGCTTTGGCCTCAGCAGCAGTGTAACCCACCCAACCAGAAAGGCTAACGGGACTAAAGTGATAACTACCTTGCAATCCGAAGTGATTCGCCGCAGTTGCCACCCCCCCAAAAGGCTGTATCGCCCCCCTACTACCAGTAGCGCCAGCCAAATTCACTTCATTAGTAGAGTAATAAGCATTCACATAAGCAAAAGCCAGGTCTAAATCTGGGGTAGGGGATGCGGTGACTTGGGCGTAAGCACAGTAAGTGCCCTGAAATAGACCGCCCCCCGGTAGGGGACTAGGAGCATCATTAGCAGCGCCGCCAAAGCCACGAGTCAGGTAAGCCAAATCAACCCGGAGGGGTTCTGCCACGCGAACGCTAACCGCAGCACCAGCACCCCCCACTTGGAGGTAGATATTGGGGTTGTACATCCCGAAACGGGCAAGGGACCCGCTGGCACTACTGGCCATGTAGGGGTTAAGGAAAGGGGCAACTAAATCGAAATCCAGCCCCACCGCACTAATGAAGCCGGTGATATTATCTGCCAGGGGGAAGCGATAGTATAGCTGGGTCATTTCTGTTTCTCCGCCATTATCACCACCAAAGGTAAAGTTACTCATGGCCGTTCCCGTGTTGGGTTGGGAAATCTGGCGCATTTGCAACCGGGTTCTGAGCAAGTCGTTACCGGTAAAGCTGGTGTCTAGGTGCAAGCGGATTCGGTAGTTTAAGGTGGTGCCTGAGTTGCTACCGGTGGTGGTGGCGTCGTCTTTTGCTTCACTGCCAAAAGTATCGGTAAGGGCAAAAACGATTTCTCCGTTGAGTCTGGTGGTGGTGGAGAAGCTGTGAGCCTTAATCTCGGCGGTACGGGCTTCTAGGTTGTCTGTTTGGGTGCGTAAAGTGGCGAGTTCGGCGCTGTATTCTTGTTGGAGGTCGCGGATGATTGCTAAGTCGGTTGGGGAAAAATGCGTGGTTTGAATGGTGGTGCGGATGGTTTCCAGGCAAAAGTCCAAACTGGTGGCGAATTCGTAGCGGGTGAGGGTGTTTTGGCCCTGGAAAGTGCGGTTGGGGTAGGCCAAAAGACAGCCATAACGATCGGCCAGGGATTGTATAGCGGTGTATGCCCAATCTTTGGGGCTGACATCTTGCAGCTCCTGGACGGAGTTTAGCCGCTCCAGGGGTGCAACAGGTTCCAGAGATAGGTAGGGCAAAGGTGCCCCCGATACTGGGGAGGCAATGGCTTTAGCGAAAACCCATCCTAACAGGATTAATGAACTTAAATTTAGGCGCATTTGGCCAATGTCCTCACATGCAATTCAGATTAGTTACGTCCCCCTTTTGATATTTATGTAAATCTAGATTGAAAGTTTAAGTGAGAAAATATACCCTGATGGCGCCTTGGAAAGATGTGGGGGTACGGGGTCTCTGGCTTGTTTTGAATAGCATTTAGATTTAGTGATGAAACAGATTTATTGTGGGGGCAAATGGCAGTTTGGCTCTATGCTGGCTTATCTGTTACCATGATAAATCTAAATAATCTTAAAAATCAGATGGCGATCGGCAGCAGGGGCAGGGCTAATGCCGTGCCCCTTCTGGGTGCAGTTGATTCGGGATTTGGTGGCCTACCCCTACTTAAGTGTGATGAGCGCCGTTGACGCGGAGGACTTCGCCGGTGATGTAGGAGGAGGCGGTGGGAGAAAGGAGGAAGGCTACGGCCCAGGCGACTTCTTCTGGCTGACCGAAGCGGCGAGCGGGGATTTCGGCAATAATTCGCTCTTTGACCTTATCGGGGATAGCTTTCACCATATCGGTTTCGATAAAGCCGGGAGCGACGGCGTTGGCGCGGACGCCGTAGCGGGCTGCTTCTAATGCCAGGGCTTTGGTGAAGCCGATCGCGGCGGCTTTGGTGGCGGCGTAGTTGGTTTGACCGATATTACCCCGATCGCCCGAGATAGAGCTAATGCAGACTACTGCCCCTTCCTTGCGCTCATACATCTTGGGAATCAGCGGTTTGAGGGTATTGTTAATGCCCTTTAAGTTGGTGTCAATCACGGCATCCCAATCATCAGTGGTCAGCTTGGGATAAAAATTATCTCGGTTGATGCCCGCATTTGCCACCACCCCGTAAACAGGACCGAGTTCGGCTTCTACTTGCGCCGCCATCTTTTCCATTGCCACTGGGTCGGTCACGTCAGCTTGAATGCCCAATGCAGAGCTATCAGGCGCGGGGGCACTGCGGTAAGTATAAGCCACTTTAGCTCCCAATTCCAGGAGTTTAGAGACGATCGCCGCGCCGATCCCCCGGTTGCCCCCAGTCACCAACACCACTTTCCCTTCTAATCCTAAAGATACCAAGATTTCCTCCTTGAATATTTTTGTCAAAAGTCCTTTGAATTGATAATTGATAATTATCAATTATCAATTATCAATTATCAATTATCAAACTACACCAGCTCCACTGCCAAAGCCGTACCGCCACCAGTACCGTGGCAGAGAGTGGCCATCCCCAATTGCTTGTTTTGTGCCTTGAGTGCATGAATGAGGGTAACGATGACCCGACATCCAGAAGCGCCGATCGGGTGACCAAGCGCGATCGCGCCGCCCCAAATATTCAGCTTCTCTGGAGGCACCCCCAGCAGCCGGTAAAACAACACATTGCTGAGGGCAAAAGCCTCATTATTCTCAAATAAATCAAAATCCGAGATTTCCATCTTCAGCTTGTCCAAAAACTTCTTCACTGCCAAGATGGGAATCTCTGGGAAGCGCCAAGTTTCCCCCGCCGCCCAAGCCGTTCCCGCCACCCGGGCGATCGGTTTCAGTCCGTAGCGCTCCACCGCCGCTTCCGAAGCCAGCAGCATCGCCGCCGCCCCATCAGATATCTGGCTGCTATTACCCGCCGTGAAAATACCATCAGATTTAAACGCCGGACGCAGTTTGGCGAGGGATTCTAACGTTGTCTCCCCCCGGATACCTTCATCCGCATCTACGATGATATTTCCTTTCTTGCCCTTGACCTCGATCGGTGCGATTTCATCTTTAAAATAGCCTTTCTCCGTAGCCAGAGCCGCCCGCTGCTGGGAGAGAAAAGCCACCTCATCCAGATCTTGCCTCGTCACCCCGTGAGCGGCGGCTAGACGTTCCGCCTGCTCTCCCATCGATTCGTCAGTGATCGGATCCGTCAGCCCGTCATACAACAATAAATCCATGAGCTGTTCCGGGGCACCTTGGAGAAACTTGTAACCCCAGCGAGCCCGGTGGGACAGGAAAAACCCAGTTTGGGACATGGATTCCATCCCCCCAGCCAACACCAAATCGGCATCTCCCGCGCCGATCGCATTCGCAGCGTTCATCACCGACATCATCCCCGAAGAGCAGACCATATCCACCGCATAGCCGCTCACCGACTCCGGGATCCCCGCTTTGAAAGCGGCTTGGCGGGGCAATAGCTGCCCATGTCCCGCCCTAAGCACGTTCCCCATGACATACAAATCCAAAGCATCCCCGGTTACTCCCGCTCTTGCCAATGCCGCTCTCATCACATGTGCCCCCAATTCCTCTGGAGAAAAACCTGCTAGAACCCCGCCGAACCGGCCTAGGGGGGTGCGTGTTGCTGAGACAATATAGGCTTCAGATTTGGTCACGGGATTTTCCCCACTACACTAACGGTCAACTTCAGATTACCAGCAGTCATCCGGTTATGAAAAGGTTAATATTTTCCCATAAATCGTTTCCAGTGGTAATTTTTTGCGCTAAAAATCCAATTTTTTCTCCCTGCCACCAGGTTTAGCACCCACCGAAAGCCTCCTCTGTTGCTACAATGGGGGCTGAAAGTTTGTTAAAGGTTCGTAGTAGGGCTTCAGCCCTCCAAGGTTGTGGTATTGGCTAAAGCCCTCCTCTGTTCGTAGTTGGGCTAAAGCCCAAAAAAAACGAACCGAATTAAGAGGGCTAAAGCCCTACTACGAACCGAATTAAGAGGGCTAAAGCCCTACTACGAACTAAGATAGGGTTTCAAATCAAGGTTGTGGTATTGGCTTCAGCCCGAATTAAGAGGGCTAAAGCCCTACTACGAACGAAGAACAGCTTAAATGAATCACAGGAGCAAAATCATGCCTAAAGCTACCGATAAGTTAGAAGAGCTGTCCAAACAGTTATACGACTTGCAGCGTAACGTTTTCGACAAATGGGCAGAGGCGACGCCTTCCCTGCAAAGCCTCAATGCCATCAACCTGCCCGAAACTTTGGATAAGAACATCGAATTTGGCGAAGAAGTGGTCAAGAGTGCCCTGGAAGTCCAAGCCCTGGCTACCCAAATGTCGATCGAAGCCCAAAAACAAATTTGGGATAACTACTTCGAGATGATCCGCCGGACCCAAAGCACGGTTAACAAAGCTTAAACCCTCCTTTGTGGTATGTAGGGGCGATGCACTTTCTCGCCCCTACTTTTTTGGCCTTTCGCCCTCTGTCCCCCACCCTCCGGGCTCTGTACGGGGTGGTTTTGCCTCAATAAAAAGCAATCAGAGTCACAATCAGCAAAACTTTTAAAAAGAAAGGCCAGTACAGCAGTTTGGGAATGAAGTTGTCTTTATAATCCAGCAGGGCAATTTTGGTGCCCGAAGCCAGGATGAGAGCGTTAACCGTCACCCACAGAATGATCAGGTAAAGAATGAAGTAGAAAAATTCCAGATAGATAATGCCACCAGCGGCAATACTGTTTCTGAGATTAATCTGGTCTAAAATTACGATAAAAATAAATGCCCCGCTGGTGGAGGCAATCTCCATTGCCGTGAAGCTCATCGCCTCATTAACTCGGTGTTTTTCACTGATAATCATCTGAATCACAAACAGGAGACATGCCAAAACCATGCTGGGCATGACATTAGAAATAAACACAGTCAAGAAGTTTCTTTTAGCGATAATTGTAAAATAAAGCTCCGGCACTTCTTGATAAGCATCAGCTTCGTGGGGAAAACCAAAGTAGGCATTATAGCTGTTAACGCGGTAGTAGAAAAAACTACTTTCCAAGTTCCATCCCGGGAGAACGAAATCCTTTTCTACACCAGGGATAGAGGTCGGGTTCATCAGCTTATAGGAATCTACATCCGGCACCAAGATGACATTTTTGTAAAAGTCCTGATGCCACATGCGTAGCCAGACCTCCTTGGCATCAAAGGGATAGCGGTTGTAATCGAAATTCTGGCGGATGGCAGTTTCAAAGTACCAGCCGATAACTTCCTGGGTATCGGTCTCATAGCGATAAGCCTCAACTGGCTGAAAATCCGTACCAGTAATCGATTCCGGGAAAATAAACCCCCGCGATATGTTGTCATGGATGCCTTTGGTGTACTTTTGCCAGAGATACCCAGTGATAAAGACGTTATTGGCTCCTTGAAATTCTATAGACTGGATAAAAATCCCGGTGGGAATGTAGGCGGCAGGGGGTTTTTTTAATTGTTTATCTATTTTGGTTCGGGATTCTAAAAAGCTCTGCAGTCCGGGCTGACTGACGATTACTGTATGCTCAGTGGTTTTGTCGGGGCGTTCGATGAATGATAGATACCAAATGAGTCCCACACCACCACCGAGCAATCCTGATGTGGTAATTGAGACGAGCCACATACTCCAGAGGCGACCTTCATAAGCTCGGAAGACGATGATGGAGAGGAAAAATAAAGTGGAGATGCTCCCCAAGGCAATCCAAATCAGTTTGTGGCGTAAGCTGTCAGTGTTGGTAAAAATTTCGTCTTTGATGAAGACGACGCCAAGCGCCCAGCCAGTGGAGGGGATGGGTTCAAAAAAGAGCCAGGTAGATTGGCCGGTGACGGCACTGCGATCGTCCATCACCACGCTTTCCCCAGCTAGAGCTTTTTGGCTGGTTGCCAGTAGTAGCTCATCCTTCAATACATTTTTCGCTCGGTCTAAGATGTTAGTTTTACTTTCAACTAACCTTTCTATGGGGTGGTAGATAAAATTGCCCTGGTTAGAAATCAGAAATCCGTAGCCAGTTTTCCCAATAGTTAATGATTTAATCAGATTTCTGAGTTCTTCTAAAGAATAATTGGCTGTCACCACCCCCGCCGCTACTGGTTTTTGAGTTGCCTGGTCTTGGCGGTAAAATGGCGCCCCGAATGGGGCAATCAAACCGGGGCTGATGCCGCTAAAAAATGGTTCGATCCAGCTCGGACCTTCTTTGAGGGGTTTGTGATACCATTCATATTGCGGCTGGGTATATTGGTAGTATTTTTCCACCGGCTGATATTCTACTTTTCCGCCTTTTCTGGTGTAGTAGGGGGCATACAGAGGCAATTTCTGCCCTGGTTGGGCATCTTTCGGATAGGCGAAAGGTTTGTAAGCGGCTCCTAGTCCAGACATACTGGCATTTTTCTCCATTTCACTGCGCAGGCGGTCTTGGAGCTGGTTTTCTGGTAATTTGCCGCTGGTGAGGTCGTCAGCGATCGCCTGCGCTGTCCGGCTCAGTTTTTGCAATTGGACATCTATTTCTTTCGCCGCTCTTACCGCTTCTTCTCTGGCCCCGTTTTTCGCTTCCCGAATTTTTTGGTGTTTTTCATAAAAATATGAATACACCATCGCTGCCACAAATATCAAACTGACAACGCACAAACTCACCGACAGTCTAAAAACTATAACTTTTGGCGATGCAGATATTTTCATTTCCCCTGCCTGAATTTCAATTAAACTAAAATAAAAACTAAGCCGGAAATCTTGTTGATAGCTTTCCTAATGGATGGAGAAGCATCATCATTTACCTCCGCAACTCTACTTTAATCAACGAGTTTTTGGCTCCGGTTAATGACACTAAAATAGAGTTGTTACCTGGTTGTTTGACAGTAGGGATGGCTTACCAGCTCCCTCCCAGACGCACCGAGTGCCGGTGTTAAGCGGTGAGGGAGCTAGTAATTTTGCTGAGTGCATATTTTCGTCCCATATTTGACCAATCATACCATAAGCTCTGGGATTCGCCCAATAATTTGCCCTAGTTTTCAGCCGCTCGACGCCAGCACATTTTTTCTGGATCTGGAATTCAGTTAATAGATTTTTTCCAATTAAATTCTGATTTTGCTGATATTTTTACCACTTTAATTAGGGCAATTACGTGCATTGCCTGAAAATGCAGCAGATTGCTCGTGAGGTACAGATTCAGCCCGGAATCATTCTCAAAGAGTGCGGAAATTTCCGCACCTGCCAAAAACGATCGGGACGTAGGCAATCCTTCTGTACCCGTTTCTGTTGGGTTGCACTTCGTTTAACCCAACCTACAGGAACTGTCCCCTGGCTGGCCTTTGAAGATGGGGAGACAATTAACAATTGTTAATTGTTAATTGTTAATTGTCTCTCTCGCGGGTGAGATTTAGGAAGTTGGGAGGGTAGCGGGTTCGGGATTGGTCTGCCCATTTCTGGCTTTTAACCAATCGCCGATCGTCGGGGGTAGGTCCCGCTGCACCCGGCTGCTCACATACATCCCCACGTGACCCACGGGGAACGATCGCACCGTGTAGTCCTTAGTGCCGATATACTTACCCAGAGCCAAAGAGGATGCAGGCGGCACCAAGTGGTCCTGCTCGGCATAAATATTAAGTACCGGGATGCGGATATTCCGGAGACTCACCCCCTTACCGGCGATTTCCACCTGACCGAGAATCAGTTTATTCCCCTGGTAGAAATCCTTCATAAACTGCCGGTAAGTATCTCCAGCTTGGTCGGGACTATCAAAAATCCACTTTTCCATCCGCAGAAAATTGAGCATTTTGTCCTCATTGTCGGCGATTTCCGCGAAATCGATGTATTTTTGAATACCCAGTTGAAAAGGCTTGAGCATCAAAAATTCCAAATTCATCAAATCGCCGGGGATATTACCCAGAGCCTTTACCATCAAGTCCACATCCAGAGCTTGCGCTCCGCGAGTGCATCCCCCCCAAACATTCAGCAGCCCTTCTGGGACGTGAAAATCCACGGGAGTCACCATTGAAATCAGGTTTTTCACCTTTTGGGGATATAAGGAGGTGTAACAGAGGCTGAACGTCCCCCCTTGACAAATCCCCAGGATATTTATGGGTTGACCGCCGTAGCGATCGGACACTGCATCCACACAATTATTAATGTAACCATTGATGTAGTCGTCCAGCGTCAGCCAGCGGTCTGCCCGACTAGGATAACCCCAATCAATCACATAAACATCCAAGCCCAGTTTGAGCAAATTCGCCACAAACGATCGGCCTTCCTGGAGGTCCACGATATAAGGGCGGTTTACCAGAGCATAGACAATTAAAACGGGAATCCGTTCACCGGTCGGAGCCTTGTCCGACAGGAAGCGGTACAACACCACCTTATCCTCTCGGTAGATTTCCTCTTTGGGTGTAACCCCGATTTCCAGGTCTTCCTCCCGGAGGCGGCTTAAAATCTCAGCACTTTTAAAAGCCTTTTCGGCCAGGTCTGCTAGATTACGATTGGTGTCTTCAGGAAACATCTGCATGCTCAAGGGAACCATTGATGGTTATTGTGTTCCTCCCTTAATGTTTTTTGCAAGTGAATTGGCATAAAATTCCCTATTGCCATCCGGACTCGCCCTAACTGGGAGGTTTAGGCTTCCGGGAGCCCTCAGAGAGAAGCTCTTCGCCTTGACTTTTAGCTGATAGCTGCCGCTTTCAGCCTTTCTATTTCCGCTTGGGATGCGGCGAGAGATTTTTTCAGCGCTTTAACTTCCTTCCGCAGTTCATAGATGCTTTGATGTACTTCGTCCACTTCGCTGCGGATGGGCACATCGTTCATCTTCAGCAGAATTTCCATCAGCTCTCGTTGGTGGATTTTGTAAGCCATCAAGGAGTTGAGGAATTTACCCTGAATTCTCAGGGCTTCGTCAGAGCGGAAGGCTTCGGCAAATACCCGATCGGCGATATTGCTCCAAGTAGAAACTAACTGCTGCCAGGATTGGATTTTTTTGCCCTTCTGCTCAGAGGAGGCTAGCTCCTGCATCAGCTCCTCAAATGCTTTTACCCAGATATCCGCCAGGACTACTTGATAGTCAAAGGTAACTTTGTACAAGTCCACCCAAGCATCAAAGCCCTTAAGCAGTTTTTTGTTATACTCTCGAGCATATCCGAGAGTTGGGCTCATCACGAAGTTACCGATGGTTTTTTCGTAAATTTCCCAATAAATGTTGCTCAGTTCAAATAAAGCAGCTCGATCGCCCGTGGCGGCTCGGCTCATGGGTGCCAGGGCTCCGAGCATCGGTTCTGTCCAGATGGGGATCCACTTTTGCACCTCTTGCAAGTACAGTTGCCATAACTGCCCAGAATCCTCTGGCATCGCCTTGCTCCAAGGGAACTGCTGGTATAGCGATCGACCGAGTTGGGCATACTTGTTCAAGAGCGATTGCCATTCCGAGTCCCAATGGCTACGAACGTCTTCAGGCGACGCCGAGCCCTCCTGATGGTTTGCACCGGTATCGCCTGACGATTCGCCTTTAGGGGATAAATCTTTCCACGCCTGCATCGATAACGCAAAGAAGCGCCCCATCAATTCTCGGCTTTCTACCATTCTTTGCGTCCAATCCTGAAAACCCGGTATAGCGTTCCCCCGGCTTTCCCCCTGCGCCTCAGAAATCGAAACCCCTCGCATCATCCCAATCCAGTTTTTCCACATCTGTCGCTCGGTTTCTACCCAAGTCTTCATCAGATGCTCGGCTGTATCGTAAGGGCGATAGCCTTGCCGAACCCCGTCAGGGGTAGCGTCAGCTTCCGTATTGTTGCCGTTTTGGTTTGTTTCCATAATTTTTGCTCAACCCCACGTATCGCGATTTGGGCAACACTTATCTTATTATGAACCACAGAGGCACGCCGACTCGATTTATTCTCTATTCTTGCTGCCTTGAAATCTATTTCATATGAAATACGATAGAAAAGCACAAAATATCCCCTTTATCTCTGATTTTAACCCATAAAAAATAGATTTTAATTAGTTATTTATATGAATCTAGAAAAAAATGCGAAAACCGCAACTACCCTCAAGCGGCTGCGAACCCTTGCCCACATCCTAGATAACGCCATTCCCATCCCCGGCACCCCATATCGCATCGGGATTGACCCCATCCTCGGTTTAATTCCTGGAGGTGGTGACATCGCCGGAGCCATCCTCTCTGCCTACATCGTCTTTTCCGCCGGGATGTTGGGGGCACCAAAAGACAGTTTGGTGCAAATGCTGCTCAATATTGTCCTGGAAAGCGTGGTGGGGACTGTGCCAGTAGTAGGAGACCTTTTTGATGCTACCTGGAAAGCTAACGTCAAAAATCTAGAACTGCTGGAAACCCACTTGCAAGCAACCCCAACCGATGCTACTAGAGGGGAGACACTCTCTACCCCCGCCCCCAAATGGTTTATTTGGGCGGTGGTGGCGGTGGTGGTGCTGGTAGCTCTGGCTATAGCTTTGGCCGGTATTGCTATCATTACTCTTGTGGTTAATCTGTTATTCAGAGGGGGCTAAAGCGCAACTACGAACCTCCGGAAGGGCTGAAGCCAATACCACAACCTTTTTTTATGCAAAAGCCAACTCCAGAAATCCAACAGCGCTTGCAGCAACTGCGCTCTCAACTGCAAAAAGCAAGCTATGCCTACTATGTTCTTGATGCTCCGGTAATGGAGGACGCGGTTTATGACCAGCTATATCGAGAATTGCAAGACCTAGAAACCGAATATCCTCAACTGATTACTCCAGACAGCCCCACCCAAAGGGTAGGAGAATCCCCAGCGACGGAGTTTGTGTCGGTGCGGCACAATATCCCCCTCTATAGTCTGGAAAATGCTTTTAATATGGCAGAGTTTGCTGCCTGGGAGCAGCGGTGGCAAAGAATCGTAGCTACAGCCGCAGCTTATGTGTGTGAGCTGAAAATCGATGGCAGTGCGGTGGCTCTGACCTATGAAAATGGGGTTTTAGTCCGGGGGGCGACTCGGGGCGATGGCGTGACTGGGGAAGATATTACCCAAAATGTCCGAGCGATCCGCACGATTCCCCTGCGTCTGAATTGGGAGGAACCGCCGCCGGTGGTGGAGGTGCGGGGGGAGGTTTTTTTGCCGTTGGCTGAGTTCGATCGCATCAACCGGGAGCGAGCCGCTGCGGGTGAGCTACCTTTTGCTAACCCACGCAATGCAGCGGCGGGGACTCTGCGCCAGTTAGACCCTCGCATCGTGGCCGATCGGCATTTGTCATTCTTCCCCTATAACCTACATCTACCCGCATCTGGGGAAATAACTACCCATTGGTCATCTCTGGAATTGCTGGCGGGTTTTGGCTTTCAGGTCAACCCGCACCGCCAACTTTGTCCATCTTTGGCAGAAGTCAAGGGATATTATGATGAATGGGAAGAGCGACGGCGCCAGTTGCCCTATATGACGGATGGGGTGGTGGTGAAAATCAATGATTTGGCGCTGCAAGCGCAGTTGGGGTTTACGCAGAAGTTTCCCCGGTGGGCGATCGCGCTCAAGTATCAGGCTCAAGAGGTGCCCACGGTGGTAGAGGCGGTGACGGTGCAGGTGGGGCGCACGGGAGCTTTGACGCCGGTGGCGGAACTAAAACCAGTGCTGCTGGCGGGGACAATGGTGGCGCGGGCGAGTTTGCATAATCGCGATCGTGTGGCCGAATTGGACCTGCATATCGGCGACACCGTGATTATCCGCAAAGCTGGAGAAATCATCCCAGAAGTGGTGCTAGTCCTCCCAGAACTGCGTCCCGCCAACGCGATCCCCTTTCAAATGCCCACTACTTGCCCGGAATGTGGCGCTACAGTCATTAAACCACCAGACGAAGCCGTTACCCGCTGCATCAATGGGGAATGTCCTGCCATTATTCGCGGTGCGATCGTTCACTGGGCATCCCGCAACGCTTTGGATATTAACGGTTTGGGGGAAAAACTGGTGATTCAGCTAGTAGAGCAAAAGCTGATTACCTCCGTGGCGGACTTATACGATTTAACCGTGGAGCAACTCGCTACCTTAGAACGGTTTGGGGATAAGTCTGCCCGCAAATTGATCGCAGCAATTGAGAAATCTAAAATGCAACCCTGGGCACGGGTACTCTACGGTTTAGGCATCCGCCATGTGGGCAGTGTTAACGCCGAACTACTGGCGGCACAATTTCCCTCGGTGGAATTGCTCCGCAGCGCTTCCCAGTCAGAGTTAGAAGCCGTCAGCGGTATTGGTGATATCATCGCCCGATCGGTCTATGAGTGGTTTCAAGTTACCGCGAATCAAGCGATGATTCAGCGTTTGCAAGCCCACGGCTTGCAGATGGGGAGTCTCCCCGTCCCCCAGTCTCCCCGTCTCCCCGTCCCCCCCGCCCCCCTGATAGGCAAAACATTTGTCATTACCGGCACCCTGCCCACCTTGAAGCGGGATGAGGCTAAACTGATGATTGTACAGGCGGGGGGGAAAGTCACTAATTCCATCAGTGCCAAAACTGATTATTTGCTGGTGGGAGCTGAACCGGGTTCTAAACTCCTAAAAGCTCAATCTCTGGGGGTGAGTTGCCTCTCAGAATCTGAGCTATTGGCGATGCTGGGCAATTAAGATGGTCAGAAGGCAAGGGGGCTTTTGCAACTGCTCTCCCCCTCACCCTAAATCCGGAGCCCAGAGCGGGAGAGGGAGTTTGAAAATGCTGTACTTGTTGTCTCTGAAGACTGCTACCTGTAGCCTTCTCTCACCCTACTTCATACCATTAAAAACCTCTAGATAATCTATATTTTTCCTTAAAACTGCAAATTTTTCCCCTTGGATTGCAGGAGCCAAGTTCGTAAAAATACATAAATATTTAGCTGGTGGCTTTGGGAGAGGGGAAGTCAGGAGGGTAATTTTCCCAGGAGGGTAAGCACATGGATAGAGTTAGCCCGGGTATTTATTTGGGCTAAAACCGGGATAGCTTTAGTTAATATTAAATTCACCTCATTGTAACAGTGTGTAAAGTTAGTTTACGGGGGTAAAACTACTGGCAAAGCTAGGATAAGATAGGAAGAGAAAGTTATAAAATCAAAACTATACGGCTATGCAGGCGGGGAAGGGATGAGGATTTTACTGGTAGAGGATGATGAGGCGATCGCCCACGCCTTGACAAACACCCTGAGTGCGCAAAATTATGTCATCGATGTGGCCGCAGATGGGGAAGAAGGCTGGGACTTAGTAGAAGCATTTGCCTATGACTTAATTGTGCTGGATGTGGGACTGCCCAAGGTGGATGGAATCAGCCTTTGCAGGCGCCTGCGGCGTTCTGGCTACCGGATGCCTATCCTCTTAGCCACCGCCAGAGACACCACAGAGGATAAAGTCATTGGTCTTGATGCTGGGGCCGATGATTACATCGTCAAACCCTTTGAGCTGCAAGAGCTAGCGGCTCGCATCCGAGCGCAGCTCCGCCGGGGAGATGCGGCTTTGCCTCCAGTGCTGGAGTGGGGGAGGTTGCAGCTCAACCCCAGCACCTGTGATGTCACCTACGAAGGCAAACCGGTGGCGATGACACCGACGGAGTACCGCCTTCTAGAGCTGTTTTTGCGCAACAGCAGTCGGGTGTACAGCCGCACGGCCATCCTGGACCATTTGTGGTCTTTTGAAGACCCCCCGGCGGAAGATACCATTCGAGCGCATATCAAGGGTTTGCGGCAGAAGTTGAAAGCCGCAGGTGCTCCAGCAGATTTAATTGAAACTGTTTACGGTTTGGGCTATCGTCTCAAGACCTTGCCTACAGATGAAAAACAACTGCCAAAAAACATAATTTTGATGGCGGGACTACCGCCAGAGGTGGTGGCGAATTTACAAGAGCAGCTCCAAAAGCGGTTTTCTTTATCAAATCTTGACTTGATGGGGAAAAATCCGGAAAATCAGCCCGATTGGTTCAAAGTGGAGGCAACCGATACGGGAGAGGAAACTCTTGGTGAATTGGGGCGAGAGCGCTGGTCACTGCTGATTATAGACGATCGCCTGAAAGCGCCGGGGGCTTCTGAGGTGCTGAGGCAAGCCACAGCCAAGGGATTTTTGGAGGGAGTGCAGGTCATTTATTGCCTGGACAAGGGCAGCAAAAATTATGAATTGAGAATTAAAAAATCTACTTCTGTAGGGAAGAATAACCAGCCCCAAATTTTTTATTTAGTTCATCCTTTCGAGGTGGAACAGTTGGCGGCTAAGGTGGCGCAACTGCTGCACTTGAGTCGGCGACCTGTGGAGGCGGCTTCTCCCTCTGGTGTCGGCGGTTCGGCTTCGCCCTTCGACTTCGCTCAGGGCAAGCTCACCGACCGGGGAGAGGGGGAGACTGGGAGACTGGGAGACTGGGAGACTGGGAGACGGGGAGACTGGGAGGAGGGGGAGGAGGGGGAGGGGTGGGAAGATGGGGAAGATTACTCCCCACCCTCCCCACACTCCCCACACTCCCCACACTCCCCCCGGTCCCCCCGTCCCCAGGTTCCCCCCTCTCCCCTATCGCCGCCCGGGGTCAACAAGCAGCTCATACAAGAACAGATTCAAGAGCAAACTAGGGCGGCGGTGGCACAAGTTTGGGAGCGGTTTAAAGACCGTATGGATGCAAGGGTAATGGTGCTGGAGCAGGCGGTGGCGGCGATCGATTCGGGACATCTGGACGAAGAGCTGCGATCGGAAGCCTACCACAACGCCCACAAACTGGCGGGTTCTTTGGGAACCTTTGGCTATACCAAAGGTTCGGAACTGGCTAAAGAAGCGGAAAGCCTACTGCAACAATGGCCGCCAAGGCTCAGCGAGGAGGCATTAGCCGCCGCCCCCAAGCGTCTGCAAGAATTGGTGATCAGGCTGCGCGAGGAAATTACCCAAAAGTCCATCCCGGCAGAAGATGTCAAAAGCCATAACGGTGGTGGGACGAACTTCACGGAGTTACAAGATGGTAGCAATGGTGTCGTGACGAAGGAGCGACGGGGTGGCAACCAGGAGCTTTCCAAGACCAGCACCTATCCAGGATTAGAGTCTCGGCAGAGCGATTTGCCCCATTTGCTGATTGTCGCACCGTCAGGTCAGCGAAGCGATCGTGATGAACAAGCGGTTCAGCAGCTAGTACATGCAGCTCAAGAGTGGGGACTGCAGGCTCACTGGTCTTTTGATATCGCTGCGGCACGTCAGGAAATCGCGATCAACCCGCCCCACGTCGCCCTACTTGACCTCTCAGGGCCAGATTCCACATTGGCACCGAACCAAGGGGGTAGGGAGTCCCACTCTGTACAAGAAACCCTAAACCTACTGTCGGAACTGACTAGGCAACATCCACCCGTCCCAGTGCTGGTGTTTACAGCCCAGGGAGATGTGCAACTGAGGCTGGAAGTGGCCAAACTTGGGGGCAAGGGCTTTTTACAGAAGCCGATGCCTCCTGGGCAGGTGATGGAGGCGGTGCAGCAGGTGGTGCAGCGTTCCGTCATGTCAACCAAGCTATCTTCTTCTAATCAGGTCAAGGTGATGGTGGTAGATGATGACCCCAGCCTGTTGGCAGCTATGCGCAGTGTGTTGAGTCCTTGGGGTCTGAGTTTGATTACTCTGTCTGACCCTTCTCGGTTTTGGGATACTCTACTTTCCACTGTGCCAGATTTGCTGATTTTGGATGTCCAAATGCCGGAAATAGACGGGATTTCTTTATGTCAGGTGGTGCGCAATGACCCCCGGTGGAGCAGTTTACCGGTGCTGTTTCTCACGGCTCATACCGCTCCGGATGTGGTTCACCAGGTGTTTGCAGCGGGAGCGGATGATTATGTGAGTAAGCCGATCGTCGGGCCGGAACTGGTGACGCGCATTTTCAACCGCTTGGAGCGATCGCTCCTGATGCGAAGCATGGCAGAAACAGATTTCCTCACCGGTGTCGCCAACCGGCGCAAATCCGCTCAGGAGCTAAACCGCTTTTTACAGCTAGCTCACGCTGCCCAAGCCAGCGGCCAAACACAGCCCCTGTGCTTCGCTCTTCTCGATTTAGACCGCTTCAAAGATGTAAATGACAAGTACGGTCACGCCACCGGTGATGCGGTACTCCGCAGACTGGGCAAACTCCTGAGCGCCTCGTTTAGAAGCGAAGATGTGGTCGCCCGCTGGGGCGGTGAGGAGTTTGTGGTGATTATGTACGGGATGTCAAAACTTGATGCCAGCAAGCGGCTGATGGAAGTGCGGCAATCTTTCCACGATATGGAGTTTGTCTCTGATGATAATTGCAAGTTTCATGTCACATTCAGTGCTGGGGTAGCTCAATATCCTGATGATGGTGATGATGGGCGATCGCTCTATTTAGCCGCCGATGCCGCACTTTATCAAGCTAAGTTTGCCTCCCGGACATTAGCTCCCCGATAGCAATTTTGTCATTAGTCCTTAGTCCTTAGTCCTTAGTCCTTAGTCCTTAGTCCTTTGGTAGCAAGGGACAAATGACAAGGGACAAGGGACAAATGACAAATGACAATTCTCAATCATTATGAGCGTGTTCAAACTCATAAACATAGAATAGCCGCGTCAACTTTTGCAACAGATATCCCCCACCAGCGCATAAAACTGCACCCAATATCGCCCACCAAAAACCCAATGGAGGCATCACATTTGCTCCCGCCGTCGCCACTTGCAGCGCCACCGTCCGAGCATCCACCATTATCCCCACAAATAAACACACCCCCGCCACCACATAAGCCAACACTGATAGACGCTTAATATTTTGCAGCGCCTCTCGACAAACTCGGCAATTTTGGGTGTGAGTAGTCCACACATCAAACAACCTTTGTTTATCTAGATCCGGTGGCGGTAGCTCCCCACTACAACCATCCGCCCAAGCAGGGTAAACGCATCAAATTGAGGAGAAATGACACTTGACAAAAGTGCTCCTATGTGAATCTCTTGGTCAGATACCAGTGTGGCCGTGGAAAAATGGCACTTGACAAAAGAGCGACTATGTGGATATCGTGGTCAGCTCCC
>DVDU01000180.1 GCA_015296065.1 Oscillatoriaceae cyanobacterium M33_DOE_052
CCCCACACTCCCCACACTCCCCACACTCCCCACACTCCCCAGTCTCCCCGTCACCCCGTCACCCCGTCCCCCGTCCCCTAGTCTAAGAAAATCAAAAAAATTTCTCCGCAAACCATTACAGGCATGCTATAGTAGGTAAGGAGTTTTTTGCCGGTGTAGCTCAGAGGCCAGAGCATTCGATTCGTAATCGAACGGTCGCGGGTTCGACTCCCGCCATCGGCTTACTCAGTAACGCTTACTTACAAACCCTTTCCCGCTCTGTTGCCCCAACTGTTGCGTGCCACTTTGACCAATATTTGACCAACAGGATAACATATGGCGGGTTAAATGGTGAAAATCCCCCTCCATACCCAAAACCACTTTGGAGAGAAAAAAAATCCCCCAACGCGGTTTAGGCGTGGGGGACCATCCATCAGGGTGCATCTAATCCCTATATCCCGGTACTTACCGCCGCCATCCGGGAGAAAAACGACTCTGGAGAGAAAAAAAATCCCCCAACGCGGTTTAGGCGTGGGGGAACATCCATCAGGGTGCATCTAATCCTTATATCCCGGTACTTACCGCCGCCATCCGGGAGAAACAACGACTTTGGAGAGAAAAAAAATCCCCCAACGCGGTTTAGGCGTGGGTGGCGTGGGGAGTCAGCCATCACGGTCCAGACAACCCCTATATCCCCGGGGGTGGCGGCGGTGGGAAAAAACCGGAAAATTTTTCCCAGATATGGCAGCAATATGAGGGGTGAAATTATAATTAGTCAGATTAAATTCTCATTTTGGCAATTGACTCTATTTGACATAAGTCAGGGGAACAGATAATTGTTGTATGGATATCAAATCACACCAAAGGGTTAACGATATCTTATTGGGCCCGCTCGAAAGACCGCTGCTGCAAACTTTGGCCGCCAAAATGCCTCGGTGGGTGACACCGGATATATTGACCGCCGTGGGGGTATTGGGGGCAGTTTTCATATTTGCGGGCTATGGCTTGACCAATGTCAATCATAATTTCTTATGGCTGGCCAGTTTTGGTTTTGTGCTAAACTGGTTTGGCGATTCTCTCGATGGCACCTTGGCGCGGTATCGGAAAATACAGCGACCCAAGTTTGGATTTTTTATTGACCATACCGTGGATGCGTTTAATGAATTTTTAATTGCCGTTGGTCTGGGTTTATCTCCCTACGTTTCCTTTAATATTGCTTGTTTAGGCTTGATTGGTTACTTGCTGTTATCGGTGTTCGTGTATGTGCGCACCTGCGTTGATGGGGTCTTCCAGATTTCTTACGGTAAAATCGGCCCTACGGAAATCCGGGTGATTTTTATCCTGTTAAATGCGGTGATGTACTTGGTGGAGAAACCGGAGGTATTATTGCCCTGGGGCTTGACTTCTATTTATGATGTGATGTGTGGGTTACTGGCGGCGGGACTGATGCTGGTGTTTTTGGTATCTACTTTTCAGCAAGCCAAGAAATTGGCTCAATTAAAGGAGTAAATTATTGTCAATGTCTTTTGGTGGCTTGAACCATCAATGGCGAATTACAGGGTAAATGCGGTTTATTGTGCCATCTATCTCTTTTGCTGCTGTCGAAACGCCGCCATCTTCAGAATGGATGATCACAGATGTTGCAGTGCCGGATTTGGTCTGATGTCACAAGTCCTACGAGTCCTTTGTCCTTGCTCAAGGGACAAGCTACCTTGGGACAAGGAACAAATTGTGATTACAGAGTTTTGTGCATAAACAGAGATAAAGTTTGATAACCCTGGTGTTGGTAGAGACTGAGGGCATTTTGGTTGGCGAGGAAAACTTGGAGACTGATCAGACGATCGCCCCGTTGTCGCGCCCAAGATTCCGCCTGGACTACCAGAGCCGAACCGATACCCCGCCGCCGATGTAGAGGTGACACATAAACCAGAAAAATATGGGCGTGGCGACTACCCCCCACTTGATCGATCACATTACCCACCCACAGACACCCCACCGGTTCCCCAGAGGGGTTGGTAGATGGAGGCTCCCCAGCCAAATCCACCCACCAGAGGGGCGTTTCCCGGGATAAATAATCCACAACCGTATCTCTCAAGTGGGAAAAATCCTGCTCCGGGTAAAGCTCTTGATAACTTGCCTGCAAAAACTTCAGCAGCAAAACCCTTTCCCCCACAGACCCTAGGCGCAAATTATAGCCCGGAATCAGCATTTGTCCTTTGTCATTGGTCATTGGTCATTGGTGATTGGTCATTGGTCATTAGTCATTGGTCATTTGTAATTTGTCCTTTGTCAAATGACAAGTTAGCCTGCGACGGCGCTCAGGGGACAACGGACTTGTTCCCAATGACAAGGGACATTAGACAAGGGAGATTGGACAAAGGATAAATCTTCTACCGGCTCTTCTATTGGTGCTGGTCCCATCATCTCTTGGGGCAACCAGATGCGAGCGCTCACAGCCACCAATGCCACCAGAAACACCAACAGAATTAAAAGGGGAGCAATAAATTCACGAAAAATAGCCATAATTCCTATCTCAGATGCCACCGCCTTATCATACCACTAAAATGTCCTGGGTCATTAGTCAAAAGTCCTTTGTCCTTGGTCATTAGTTATTAGTCATTAGTTATGAGTAGGGTGGGCACTGCCCACCTGACAACTTCGGTGGTAGCATAGCAGTAGCGTGGGCAATGCCCACCCTAAGACTGCCCCTCCTCATCCAAAGGCAAAAATAAAATCGTCAGCATTCCGGGAATGGTGAGGAAACAAACAATTACAAAAAACAAAGGATATCCCACCTGGGTCTGAATTGCACCGCTCACGGCTCCAGGCACCATCAGCCCTAAAGCCATAATCCCCGTAGAAATCGCATAGTGAGAAGTTTTGTACTGCCCCTTAGAAATATACATCAAATAAACCATAAAAGCCGTAAATCCCAAGCCATATCCGAATTGCTCTAAAGATACCAGAGGATAAACAAATTTAAGGGGCGGCTGGGCATAAGCCATATAGACGTAAAACAAATCTGGCAAATTTAACGCCCATGCCATTGGCCAAATGGTCTTTTTTAAGCCGTATTTAGCAATGATGGCACCACCGGTAATGCCTCCCAGAATTAAGGAAATTACGCCAAAAGTGCCATAGACTAGACCGACATCCTGAGTGCTAAGTCCTAAACCACCTTTTTCTGCTGGGTCTAATAAGAAAAGTTGGGCAACCTTAACCAGCATCGCTTCACCGAAGCGGTAGAGCAAGATAAAAGCTAAAATTGCGGTAATTTTTTGTTGCCGAAAATAAGCGGCAATAATTTCGGCAAAAGGTGTTTTTTCGGCTTCTGCTGTAGCGGCGCTGCTGCCATCGGTAGAGGGGAAAGGCAACACAACCTTATGATAAACCAAAAATATAGCGAAGAGAACTGCTGCAATACCGAGGGTGAGAGACCAAGCCACTGTTTTGTCGATGCCGATCGCTTCTGTCATGTAACCGGCCAAAAAGACCAATCCCCCGGAAGCAAAAATCACCGATAGCCGAAAAAAAACTGAGCGAATCCCCGCAAATAATGCTTGGTCTTCCGGCGTCAAAGCCAGCATATAAAAGCCATCTGCAGCGATGTCGTAAGTAGCGGAGACAAAAGCCGCAGCGCTAAAGATGATCAGGGATATTAAAAAGAAATTGGGCAGATGCAGGGAGAAGGCGGCGACAACCATACAGCACACCATCCCTAAGTTCATGGCGATGATCCAATTTCTTTTCGTGGAGGTGACATCCACAAAGGGACTCCACAGCATTTTTAGTACCCAAGGGAGATACAGAAAACTCGTTCCAGAGGTGATTAGTTCATTGGGTATGCCCAGATTTTTATAGATAATCACCGAAACGCTATTGATGATGATGTTCGGGAGCCCTTGGGCGAAATAAAGGGTAGGGATAAAACTCCACGGGTTGCGCGTCTTGCTTTGCTGGTCAATCATGGGCAATTACTAAGTGATTGTCGTGTGAATTGCTAGCCTGCATGATACCATTACAGGTTTGTAGTTCGACTAAAGCCTAACTAAGAACTGTTATCCCGGGGAGACGGGGAGACGGGGAGACGGGGAGACGGGGAGATGGGGAGACGGGGAGACGGGGAGACGGGGGGTCTTTCTTGGGGGCGAAAAATTTTTCGCTCCCAGAAGATATCTGTTTCATTACTAAATCAAAATGGGATAAAGCTCAACTAAGAACTTTTGTGCAACATCCCGAAATAGAGCGAAAGTAGGGGTTTGGCGAGCCAAACCCCTACTTTCTTTTGCCCAAAATCGATGATATTGTAGGGGCGTTTCGCTGTGGGGGACATAAAACGTCCCTCCAGCAAACTTTGTCACCCCGTATGCAAGCCTCTTGGTCGTCAGTTAAATTGTGCCCGCTTGCAACCATCTGAGGTATTTGCTTTGGCTGACGACTTTATACGCGATCGCCTTATTGTCCATCAAGTCCTTGTCGCCGCTCACATCCCGTTTGGGGGTGATATTGGTAAATTGAGGTTGAGGGGATAGGGATAGTTTTTTGGTAAGGACGTACTCGCGCTGCTGCTGGAGTTCAAGGTAAAGATCGATGATATCCAGTGCCAACTCGAAACTTTCCGGATCCATTATGCTTTTAGTCATCAATACTAACTTAATGGTTTAAATCGCAGCTCCTAGCACGCTGGCGAGCAAAGCTTTTTGAGCGTGCATCCGGTTTTCGGCTTGAACCCAGACCCGGGACTGGGAGCCCTCAATCACTTTGTCGCTGATTTCTTCCCCGCGATGTGCTGGTAAACAGTGCAACACGATCGCCTCACCATCAGCATACTTTAAAAGCTCCTCATTTAGCTGGTAGGGCTGAAAAACCGGGATGCGGCTTCCCGCCTCCTGCTCTTGGCCCATACTCGCCCAAACATCGGTGTAAAGGACATGGGCACCTTGAGCCGCAACGATCGGGTCAGAAGTCACCGTTACCTCCGTGCTACCTCCGCTCAGCGCGATCGCCCGTTGCACAACCTCCGGATCCGGTTCATAGCCAGCGGGAGTCGCTACTCGCACATTCATCCCCACCATAGCACAGCCCAGCAAAAGAGAGTGAGCCACATTATTCCCATCGCCGAGATAACTCAAAGTCAACCCCGAAAAATCACCAAAACATTCCTGCACCGTCATCAAATCCGCCAACGCCTGACAAGGATGCTCCTGGTCCGTCAGCGCATTAATCACCGGAATCTCACAGTAGCGAGCAAAAGTCTCCACATCCGCCTGAGCAAAAGTCCGCACCGCCAGCACATCCAGATAGCCGTCTAAAACCCGCGCCGTATCTGGGAGCGGTTCCCCTCGACTCACCTGAGAAACACTAGGGTTAAGGTCAATCACCTGACCCCCAAGCTGGTACATCGCCACAGAAAAACTCACCCGCGTCCGAGTTGACGCCTTGTAAAACACCAAACCCAGCACCTTCTCACACCGAGGCTTAACCTTCTGCGCCTTCATCTGCGCCGCCAAGTCTAGAAGCCGCTTCACCTCATCAGGCGTCAAATCCGCCAAACCCAAAAAATCCCGTCCTTTCAATCCTTGCATACTCCCCCTTACACACATCCTGCCCAAAACATACAGCACTTCTAGGGCGATTAACTTAACATTGCTTAACACCCTACAACATATCCATACTCAGTGGCAGGCATGATTCCTCCTCTGTTGCCAACTCCTAACAAATGGTCACTGGTCACTTGTCCCCTGCGCGAGGGAGAAGCCAAGGACAAAAGACAACATCAATCAAAATCAGCCACCACAGCAAAATGGTCAGAAGGCCAAAGACCTTGAAATTGGCGGGAGTCAATCTTTACCGCCCGCAGATGCAGCCGTCGGTCATAATAAATACTGTCGATCGCGGCAAAAGCACGCCCCCGGAAATCGTGAAACGTCATCTGCTGGCTTTGCGGCATCCCGGAGAGGGCATCTTGCAACTGGACGCCATTACTCAGAGGTTGCACAAAAGTCCGACGCGGTAAACTCCCCGGACCATCATTAAAATCCCCAGTCAACAGGAGATAGGCATCCTCGGAGGCAATTTTAGCCATCCGCTGACAAATCAGTTGAGCGCTCAACTGGCGCGATCGGGCACTTTGATAATCTAAATGCGTATTGAACAGCGCCAAACGCCGGCCATTAACCACATCAGCAAACAAACCCCAAGTAGTCATCCGAGGCAGGGGGTTGCCCCATTCCGGCGAAATGCTCCCCCTGCTATCAGGCTGCCCAGAAAGCCAAAAATCACCCGCCGCCAAACATTGCAGCCGCTCTGGGTGATAAAAAATCGCGCCATATTCCCCAGTCCCATTGCCATTACGGTCTGCCCCGATGTAACGGTAAGCGCCGAGGAGGTGCTGTAAATCTTGTAGCTGGTGCGGCGTCACCTCCTGAGTCCCAATCAAGTCCGGTGCTAAATCAATCAGCAATTCCGCCACCGCTGTGCGTCGCACGCTCCAAGCCAAAACCCCTGGGTCAGGTTTATCGTACCGAATATTTATTGTCACCAGCCGATTAGTCATTGGTAATTATGAGCAAAAACGCTGCTAAATATAAACTACAGACACATAGAACCCAAAAAGTCCTCCTTGCCCTCTGTGCCTTCGCGGTGAACATCACCCCCACATCGGTTTTAGGGGCCATTGCCCAATCGCCATCAGAGGAAGGGGGGGGGATATGTGCCAACCAGGTGGGAGCGTCCATAGACCAGATCTTGCAGCAACCGCAAAACAGACGATCGCGCTTTGGCGTCCTCGTGGCAACCCTCACCGGGGGCAACACCCTCTATGCCAGAGAGCATCTATCCTACTTTACCCCCGCCTCCACCACCAAACTGCTCACCACCGCCGCCGCCTTAGAAGCCATCGGGCCAGACTACAGACTGCGCACCTCCGTATATGGCACCCTCAACGGCACCACCGCCCCCTTATTGCGCCTAGTGGGCAGCTCCGACCCCACTATCGACGCTGGCAAACTGCAAAGCCTCGCCCAACAGTTAGCCGCCAGAGGTATCCGCACAGTCGATCGGCTCCAAGTCGAAGAAGCCGGTTTCACCGGCCCAACCATTAACCCCACCTGGCAATGGGAAGACATCCAGTCTGGCTACGGCGCCCCAGTCAACAGTTTAATCTACAATCAAAACGCCATTGACATCATGCTCTGGCCCACAGAAATCGGCCAACCCCTACGCATTACCTGGGCGAACCCAGAAGAAGCAGCCCACTGGCGCATAGAAAACAAATCTCAAACCGTCTCCCCAGACCAGCCAGAATTTGTAGAAGTAGGACGAGACTTGCGCCAGCAGGTGCTGTATATTAGCGGTCAATTGCGGTTTGGCTCAGAACCAGAAGACGCCGCCGTAGCCGTAGTAAACCCAGCAGAAAACTTTCTCGAGCATTTTCGCGCCGCTCTAACTCGCGAAGGCATCACCGTCGGGACTGCCAGCGTCTCCCTCCCTGATGTAGGGGCGATTCGCGAATCGCCCCTACTTGCTGCCGTGCAGTCTCCTACCCTAGCTGAGTTGGTGACAACTACCAACCAAACTAGCAACAACCTCTATGCTGAGGTCTTATTGCGACTATTAGGATTAAAAGGGGCGAGCAACCAGGCAAACGCCACTACCGCCGATGTGGGAGTCCAAGTGGCCAAAACCATCCTGACGAGCCTGGGAGTTGACCCACAGAGTCACTTTATGCAAGACGGCTCCGGACTATCGCGGCAAAACCTGGTCAGTCCCCAAGCCTTGGTGCAAACTCTCCGAGGGATGGCGCAATCTCCCTATGCTGCCATCTACCGCGCTGGTTTGCCCTCATCTGGGGTGGGGGTACAGGCAAAAACTGGGGGCATGACTGGGGTTTCTTCTCTGGCGGGTTACGTGGAGGCGCCAGCATATGAACCCCTGGTATTCGGTATCATCGTGAATAACTCCGAGCTGCGAGGAGCCGATCGACGCAAAACTATCAACGAAATCGTCTTGCTGCTCTCCCGAGTCCGCCGCTGCTAAACCAGAGTGATTTGTCGGCGGGTTGCCCATATCTCATCAATAGGTTGTAGAAGTCTGCGTAAAATTACGGATACCCAGTAATTTACTGGGTGAGTTAACATTAAAATGTATCATAGTCATTGGTCATTGGTCATTGGTCATATGTAGGGACGATTCGCTTTCTCGCCCCTACAACCTTCGCGAATCGCCCCTACCAAAGGACTAAGGACCAAGGACAAAGGACAAATGACAAAGGACAAATGACCAATGACAAATGACCATGAAAATATTACTGTTAGTCAATAAAGGAAATAATCGGCAAAAAATTGCCAGTATTTTAGGTAGTCAACATACTTTGATAGAAGCCTCAAGGTTTGGGTTGCCTTCCATGAGGATGAGCAAAAATGTCGATAATACCTTAGCCCCAGCCGGTCAATTTAAACCAACCGGATTGGCAGTCATACCAGCCGAGTTGGGGATAGACTTTGACTGTGTGATTGCCGATGTTCCTGCTCTGAGAATTCTGCAAAAAACTGAAGATTTACATTTGCCATCTTTCTGGCCAATTTTATTATTAGCCACAGCCCAAGAATTAGCCGGAATCAATTGGCGACAACGTTATATTATCGATATAATTCGCCCGCCAGTGGATGCGCAAGAGTTACTGTGGCGGATAGAGAATATTCAGAATAGTTTACAAAACCATCAGAAATATCCGGCAAATTTCCAGGGAGAATATTTACGGAGAGAGGTAAAAAATGCCGAGGTGGACGCAAATTTTATTGATGAAAAATCAATCAATCAGCAGGCAAATGGAGGTACAGCAACAGAGGTAGAATCAATTGCCCAGAATCAATACCTGTTCCGCAGCCTCGTGGAAGGAATCCGAGATTATGCGATTTTCATGCTTGACGCTGATGGGAAGGTGGCGACTTGGAACACGGGCGCCCGTCGGACTTTGTGGTATGAAGAGTCAGCAATTCTGGGGCAACATTTTTCTTGCTTTTATCCTGAAGAGGATATTAAAACTGGTAAGCCCGGTCAAGAGTTGCAGCTAGTGGCTACGGCGGGACAATGTGAGGATGAAGGCTGGCGGCGGCGTGCTGATGGGTCGTATTTTTGGGCAAATATGACGATTACAGCTTTACAGGATGAAAAAGGGGCTAGATCAAGTTTTTCGGTAGTCGTCCATGATTTGAGCGATCGCGCCACGATTGAATCGGAACTCTGCTCCCTTAACCGGGCGCTTTCCACCATCTGTTCTTGCCACCAGGCGATCGTCCGCGCTGAAACCGAAACCCAACTGCTTCAAGACATTTGCCAGCTCATCGTCCAAATTGGCAAATACCCCCTGGCCTGGGTAGGCTTGGTCCCCACAGACCCCGCCAACGGAGATATGGGAGGCATTTCTGGGGATATCAATGGCACTGGTGCTGGAGAAATTCCCCAGACCACATTAACCCAGTTACCCCTCCAAAGCGCTGCTTATGCCAGCACATTAGGCGACAACGCCGAGCGAGATAAAATCGCACTGGAGCTGATTGCATCTAGTAGCGAGTCGGTTAACATGGCACTGAAAACCGCCCGCCCCTGCATCACAGGGGGACGGGGGGACCAGGGGACTAGGGGACTGGGGGACGGGGGGACCAGGGGACTAGGGGACTGGGGGACGGGGGGACCAGGGGACCATCTCCCCGTCTCCCCGTCTCCCCGTCTCCCCGTCTCCCCATCTTCCCCTCTCCCCTCTGGCGCCGAACTCGATAGCAGCAAATCATCTTTAATTTGCTTGCCCCTGTGCCATACTGGCGGACTAGGGGACTGGGAGACTGGGGGACCTCTGGAGCAAGGGAGCAAGGGAGCAAGGGAGCAAGGGAGAGAGGGAGCAAATTTCCCCCCTGCCCCCCTGCCCCCCTGCCCCCCTGCCCCCCGTCACCCCATCCCCCCCTCGTGCTTGGGCGTATTAACGATTTACGCTACGGTGGCAGAAGCGTTCGACCCCCAAGAAATCGAGCTGCTGACGGAACTGGCGGCGGATTTGGCTTATGGCATTCTGGCTCTGCGCACCCGCGATCGCAGCCTCAGAACTGAAGCGGCTCTTCGGGAAAGTGAAGAGCGCTACCGACAATTGGTGGAAATGCTCCCAGATACTATCCTGATTCACCAACAAAACCAAATTGAATATATCAACCCCGCAGGCGTCCAGCTCCTAGGGCTGAAATCCCCCAATTTTTCGCCAACGGGGGGGTTTGAAGGCAGGCAATTATCGGAGGTTGTGCATCCCCTGACCATACCCATCTTTCTTGGTCATCCCTGGGCGCATCACCAGACGCCGCCATCATCCCAAAAAAGCCCTACTTTCCAAGAACAGACCCTCCAACGTATTGACGGCACAGAAATCAATATTGAAATTGCCTCTATTCCTTTTAATTACCATTTCTCTAGAAGTGGGGATGCCCGAGTCTCCTCGCCAATCGAATCACGGCAGGGTGCGGCAAATGCCGCAGGGGCATCGGAGGGAGCTTGGCTGACGATCGCCCGTGATATCACGCTGCGCCGTGTAGCACAGCGGGAGCTGGAGGAACACCGCGCTAGTCTGGAGGGACTGGTACAGTTGCGTACCCAAGAAAAAACCAAGTTAATCGAATCCCTCCAAACTGAAATCCAGCGCTCCCAAAGTGCGGAAGCTGCCCTGATGCGGGTGACTCAAGCGGTGGAAAGCACCAGTGACGCGATTTGTATGACTGACCTGGAAGGTACTGCTACTTACCAAAACCCGGCTTTCCGGGAGTTGTTCGGTTTGGAAATTGAGGAACTCAACCAAAACGGGGGACTAGAGGCGCTCTTTGCTGACCCCACGGCTGGGCGGCGCATCCTGGATACTGTCATTGGTCGAGAAACTTCCTGGAGCGGTGAAATTCAAATGCGCGGGCGACGCCGACCTGACGGCGGGAAACTGCTCCAACCCCTCACATGCTGGCTTCGGGCTGACCCGGTAAAGGATCAGGGTGGTGTCACTGTTGGTGCTTGTTTTCTGCATGCGGACATTACCCAGCTTAAGCAAGCTCAAGCTACTCTCCGAGAAAGCGAGGAGCGGCTGCGCACTTTGATTAATGCTCTGCCCGATATTGTCTGTTTTAAAGATTCATCTGGTCGCTGGGAAATTGCGAATCAGGCGATGCTGGAGGTGTTTGGGTTGGTGGGGATTGATTATCGCTGCCACACGGACTTGGAGCTGGCGAATCTCTTGGAGCCGCAGAAAAAGGCGTTGTATGCCTCTGCGTTTCGGAAGAGCCAAAAAACCGACGCCAGGGCCTGGAAACGCCATGCTCCTTCTCACAGTGAGGAGGTGATTCCGAACGCGGAGGGTAAGGCTCGCACTTTTGATGTGATTAAGATTCCTTTGTTTTACCCAGATAATACGAGTAAGGGGCTGGTGGTGATTGGGCGCGATATTACCGATCGGGCGGCGGCGGAGGAGGCGATGCGGCGGATGGCTTCGATCGTGGAAACTTCTGAGGATGCGATTATTGGCAAGAGCAGTGATGGCACTATCCGCACTTGGAACACTGGCGCCATGCGGATTTATGGTTATACTGCCTCGGAGGTCATCGGCAGGTCTATTTCTATCCTGGCTCTGCCGCAACGGGCGCGAGAGGTGCCCCAACTATTAGAAAGAATCCGCCAGGGTTCGAGTATTCACCATTATGAAACTGTTCACCAGCGCCAAGATGGGCGGAAGATTCATGTTTCTTTGACGATTTCCCCGATTAAAGATGGGCGCGGTCGCATCTCTGGGGCTTCGACGATCGCTCGTGACATCACAGATTTGAAGCGGATCGAGGCGGCTTTGGAACGCTTACGCCATCAAAACGAGTTAATTTTGAATTCGGCGGGTGAGGGGATTTGTGGGTTAGACCGGGAGGGTAAAATCACTTTTGTCAACCCCGCCGCCGCGAAAATGCTGGGGATGAATATGGGCGAACTCCTGAAGGTGCCTTTTGCGATGATTCTGGGAGAAGAGGGGAGTGTGGGGAGTGTGGGGAGTGTGGGGAGTGTGGGGAGTGTGGGGAGTAATCTTCCCCCTCTTCCCCCTCTTCCCCCTCTTCCCCCTCTTCCCCTGCCCCCCCGTCCCCCAGTCCCCCTTCGACAGGCTCAGGGCGGCGCCTGGTCCTCCCGTCCCCCCGTCCCCTGGGCACCCCACCCGTTTGTCCAGGAGTCCCCTATCTACGAGGCGCTGAAAAATGGGCACCTCACCCACGCCACGGACCAGCTATTTTATCGTCAGGATGGGACGGCTTTTCCGGTGGAATATATCAGCACTCCGATTCACGAACAGGGTAAAATCGTGGGTGCGGTGGTGACGTTCAAGGATATCACTGAACGTCAGGCGATCGAGCGGATGAAAGATGAGTTTATTTCTGTGGTCAGTCACGAACTGCGCACGCCGCTAACTTCTTTGCGCGGGGCATTGGGTCTGCTGACGGGAGATATCCTCAATGCTCAACCGGAGAGACAGGCGCGGATGTTGGAAATCGCGATTTCCAATACGGAGCGGTTGGTTCGGTTGATTAACGATATTCTCGATTTGGAGCGGATCCAGTCTGGGGCTGAGTCGATGGAAAGGGAGTCTTGCGATGTGGCTGACCTGATGTTACAGGCATCTGAGGCTTTGATGCCGGTGGCTCAGAAGGCTCGCGTCTCGGTGTGCATTGAGCCGATTTCTGTGCGGGTGCTGGTTAATCCCGATCGGATTATCCAAACCCTCACCAATTTGCTCAGCAACGCCATCAAGTTTTCCCCCAGTGGTGGCACGGTGTGGATAGGTGCTATTTGGGGAGACGGGGAGACGGGGAGCAGGGGAGCAGGGGAGCAGGGGAGCAGGGGAGCAGGGGAGCAGGGGGAAGATTACTCCCCACACTCCCCACACTCCCCACACTCCCCCCCGTCCCCCAGGCCCCCAGTCCCTATTTGGGGAGACTCGGAGACTCGGAGACTCGGAGACTCGGAGATGGGGGCAAAAGCTCCTTACTTAACGTTATATGTGAAGGACCAGGGAAGGGGAATTCCCCCAGATAAACTTGAAACTATCTTCGGACGGTTTCAGCAGGTGGATGCTAGTGATTCCCGCAAGAAGGGTGGCACTGGTTTAGGTCTGGCTATCTGCCGCAGCATCGTGGAGCATCACGGCGGTCAGATTTGGGCGACTAGCGCGATCTCAGAAGGCAGCACCTTCTACCTCACCCTCCCTCTAGACGAAGACGGAGGCGCGATGCCTGACAAAGACGCTGGCGCGATGCCTGACAAAGACGCTGGCGCGATCGCCCCTAGCTCCCCTCCCCCCAGAGGAGAAGGGAGCTATCCCGACGGTAATATGTCATAAAAATATCTTGAATCCTCCAGTGCCTACCCGTCAATTTCTGATTAATTTGCGCTACATTACCAATTGCACAAGTCTGGTCAAACCGCAGCCCGCTGCCTGCGGGTGGCAAGCTGCCCCCGGAGCGCCCAACACCCCCAATGTTTTGCTCAGATTTCGCTAAAAAAATTTATGGCTAGAATCGCGACTGTAAAGGTGATACCCAAAAAATTTAATTATTTGCCAAAAATGGAAACATCCAACACATCTAAATCTCATCGCATGCAATTACACTCCTCCCCTCTTTCTAGTTTTAGTGGCAATACCTTTGAACTGATTTTCATTACTCTTCAATTTATCGCTAGTTTTAGTGAACATGAAATGTAATCAGCCTACCCTATGCCAGAATCAAAACTATCAATTTTCCGCTCATGCCTGTGAGCCCGTAAATCAGATTTTTACCTTCAGTAGGGGTGAAGAGCCGTTCGCCCCTACCGCATCTTGATGTAATTTGTAGTAGCCATTTTCAGGGGCAGGAGAAAAATTGTGACTGGCAAACGGATTTTAGTAATTGATGATGAAGATGACATCCGGGAAGTGGCACAGCTTAGCCTAGAAATGGTTGGCGGTTGGGAAGTGTTGACTGCCTGCTCTGGCAGTGAAGGAATCGAAGTAGCATCAAAAGAGCAACCCAATGCCATCCTGCTTGACGTAATGATGCCGGAAATGGACGGTCCTGCCACCTACGCACAGCTCCAAGCTAACACCACCACCAACCATATCCCCGTGATCTTGCTCACAGCCAAAGTCCTGTCCACAGACCAGAGGCGATTTGCCAATTTAGGAGTCAGAGCCATCATTCCCAAGCCTTTTGACCCCATGACCTTGGCGACCCAGGTAGCAGAGGCCCTTGGCTGGAACCTTTAGGACCGAACGATTAACAATTGACAATTGACAATTATCAATTATCAATTATCAATTATCAATTATCAATTATCAATTGCGGAGATATCGATAAATGTTTTTGGCTGAACGGATGAAAGAGGCTTTTACCTCATACTTAGAAAAATTGGAATTGGCTTGGTGGGTAGAAATCTTCACCCTCCACCCCGAATGTACTTACTACTTCGGACCTTTTATGAGTGCCAAGGAAGCAGAACTCGCCCGAGACGGTTATATTGAAGACCTCGAAGGTGAAGGGGCTCAAGGTATTTCTGTGCAAATCAAGCGCTGCCAGCCTCAAGAGTTGACAATTGACAAAAGCAGCGATTAGTGATTATACAAGCCATTAGCTATTTACCCCTAACCCATCCACCCCCTCCACTGGGGTCATTTCCAAGCGATACCGATATATAGCTACCGGAGAGCCTCCCGCTGCAAAATAGTCTGGGTCTTGGGGTGATAAATAGATGGCCGTCACTTGGTCCGCCTCGATTTTCCCCCTCCCCTTATCTCCCACCAGGCGATATAACGTCGTAGTCTCCACCTCATTTAAGTAAATTCCACTTTGGCGGGTAAACACCTGTTGGCTCACTTCTACGGAGCCGAATTCATCGGGTCCTAGCATCTCCGTAGCTCTTCCCGTCACTGTAGAAATTAAACGGTTTTCCTGGCTCGGTTCTCCAAAATACGCTATCTGCCGGTTCGGGTTCTTTGGATCCCCTTTCACCTCAAATCTTGGGGTGGTTTTTTGCTCCTCGCTTTGACCACCGCTGAAATATGCCCAAGTGATATTGCGACTGTTATAAGTTCTATCCGCGACTATAGCTAATGGTCGATTTTCTCCTGATTTGATGATTCTCACAAATGTATTTGGATTTTTAGTGAGATAATCTCGTTCTACCTCTATGAACCTGACGCGGAAATTTAGCGGTTGGTTGAGGTAGCGGCGGTTAGCTTCAAATCCCGGTGTGGCAATAGCATCTCCAAAAGGTGCTACCATATCCACAAGCGTGCTAGTGACATCCCAAAAACCCCCCATCCAATCAGGATAAATCAAATCCTCATTGCCACTGACCGCCGTCACTGGTAGTTTTTCCCACCGGGGAAATGTTGCCAATCTTGCCGAAATTTCCCCAGCCACAGCATCACCACACCACAATAGGGGCAATAAAAACATCCACAACAGCAACACCCCTTTCAGGATATAGGTTTTTCCGGGGCACTTCCAGGTTGTGAGCATAAAGATTGCGCAATAATTAAGATGAGCCGCAGACATTGCGGTAGGTGAATGGTCAGATTACAGCTTGTTCACCAGTCGTTTAAAACATTGCCCTCACCCTGCCCTCACCCTAAATCCCTCGACCAAAAAGGATCCGGGATTTGAGAGCCGCTCAGATTATTTCTGAACAGGCTGTATCTATTAATTTGTATAAAGTGAAGTGTCTATTGCAGGGGAAATTGTCTCAATCTACCCCTACGATGAAGGGGAGATTGAGTAAGAATTGAGTAAATAAGGGGGAATCTACAAACCCAGTACAGGCGAGAGCCCGGTGGCATCAGGAATGTAGCTAATGCGGACGGAGGGACTCGAACCCACACATCAAAGACACTAGAACCTAAATCTAGCGCGTCTACCAATTCCGCCACGTCCGCAATTTCAGACTTAAAGGGATGATAGCACATCCAGGGACGGGTGACAAGGGGGGTTTCAAAAGAAACCGGGTTTCTGTGCCAAAGTTCTCGGTTTCTCTTCAGGATTTCGGTGAGAAACCCGGTTTCTGCACTCCCCACACCTCCCTATCTCCCCTGCTCCCCACACCTCCCTATCTCCCCTGCTCCCCTGCTCCCCTGCTCCCCTGCTCCCCTGCTCCCCGTCTCCCCGTCGCCCTATGGGGGTGCCGAAATCGGATAAACTAGAAGAAACGCCATTGTAGCCATAACACAGCACCCGTAGGGAAAATATATCAATGTCTCGGAGCGAGATAAGTTGCCTGAGCATCGCGATCGCCCAAATGCAGCGCCAAACTGGAACAGAAGCGCTCAAACCGTATATTGCCCGTATGTGGGCGGTTTGGGTGATCCAAGCTCCCTATCCTGGAGGCTACGCCCACGGGGAAGCAGTGGTCACACCTGAGTTAGAAACCACTTGGCAAGCATGGCAGCAGATGTTTTCCCTTGGACAGTTGACGATATTGGGGGCTTCTGGTCGATGGGGGGACCAGGAGCAGGGGAGTGTGGGGAGTGTGGGGAGTGTGGGGAGTGTGGGCTCTTCCCCATCTTCCCCATCTCCCCCATCTTCCCCATCTTCCCCCTCTCCCCCATCTTCCCCGTCTCCCCGTCTCCCCGTCTCCCCGTCTCCCCGTCTCCCCGTCTCCCCGTCATCAAGTGGCCCCATCCAGAAGTCACCCAGTTATAGCGCGCAATTGATGCTGCAACTAGGTACGCTCTTGTATCAGTGGCTGTTTGAAGGGGCGATCGAAACCACCTTAGCTCAAAGCACTGGTATCGCCGCTGGCAGAAACCAACCTTTACGGGTGCAGTTGGATGTTCGGGATCCAGATTTAATCGCCATTCCGTGGGAAATCATGCAACCCCGATCGGGCAAACCAGCGATTTCCCTCAACCCCCAACTAAGATTCTCCCGCACGACCACCGACGTTGAACCCCTATCAACCCCCCACCAGCGCCCCGGTTTAAACATCCTGCTAGTTTTGGGCACTGCAACCCCCAACCCTTCAAAAGAGGGACAGGGGGGGGACGCCATCGCATCAACCAATCAGACAAAAATCCTCCAGCTAGAAACCGAGGCAGCTACCCTCCGTCAAATCCTCCAAGAAGGCAGTCAAAACCGGGCTTCTGAAGAATCTGCCCCCGTATCTTGCTTAGTCGATACCTTGATAGAGCCTACGGCTAGCGAACTCATTGCCTACTTAGAAACTGGTAAGTACAATATCTTTTTCTATGCTGGTCATGGAGTGCCAGCTCCCGATGGGGGTATGCTCCTCCTGGGGGCCGATCGCACCCTCAGCGGCACAGAATTAGCGGCGGTGCTGATTTCTGGCGGCGTCACTTTGGCTTTGTTTAACTCTTGTTGGGGGGCGCAACCCTTTGGGCAGTGGGATGCTCAGGACAATACCGCCTCTGGCAAATATTTGGCTCGCAGCAGCTTGGCAGAGGTATTAATTCATCACGGAGTGCCAGCGGTGTTGGCGATGCGGGATGAAATAGCCGATCGCGAAGCCCTTACCTTTATCCAGGCATTTGCCCGCGCGATCGCCACCAGAGTTTCCATTGACCGAGCCGTGGCGATCGCAAGACAAGTGCTGCTCGCTACCTACAAATTCAATCAACCAGCATGGACGCTCCCAGTATTGTACATGCACCCGGAATTTGACGGCTCACTCCTAGAACCCCTAGAATCACTACCCACAGAACTACCAGAAAACTCCCTCACCCGCCAGGGTTTAGCCTACGGCAAGGCATTTTTGCAGTCAGTGGCGTTCGAGAACCCAGCAGTAGAGGTAGCTCATGGAGGCAAAAGCGCTCACACCCCCCAAGTTTGGGAAATTTCTGGTGGTCGGTTTCGAGTAGGGCGCAGTTCTGATAACGATTTCGTGCTTTCAGAACGGTGGGTTTCCCAACAACACGCAGAAATATTTTGTCGGGATACTTCCGCCTCTGGTGGCGCCTTAACTTACTTCCTCCGGGATTTTTCCCGCTATGGCACGTTGATTTTTCAAGAGCATCGGTGGCAAAAAGTCCACCACCAAGAAGTAGCCTTACAATCGGGGGTATTGCTGAAATTCGGCAGTTCCCAGGGGCAGGCTCTGGCTTTTATCCTGGAATTTTCCATCCCCGGCGACGGTTCGGAACCTGCGTAGGGACAAGCAATGCCTTGTCCCTACCACCAACTGCAAACACCCACTCCGGGGGAATCTTAATGAGATCGGAAAATTTTCGGGAAGAAAGGCGGTTTCGTTCTCGGAACCCGGCCAATCGTGATTGTAGCTAGGTATTGGCAAAGGGAAATAGATTGATGGACTCAGGAGCAGCATCAATATGGGTTATGATAAAAGCGAGCTGCAATGCTGGCAAGACGAGACATTAGGGGCTCAATTGGAGCTTTTAGAGGCTCTAATGCTGATGCGTTCGCCTTACCCCTGGAATCCAGCCGAGCCACAAGCCCAGAAGTATTTCGAGGCTCTGGAAATGGAGTTGATGGCACAGGAGGAGGCGGCGTCGGTACTAGCGGAGGAATATGCTCCTGGGTGGCTGGAGCGGTTGGAGAAGCTATCTCGTTTGGTAAATTGGGATGCTGTGCCGTCAGCGATGGCTCCGCCGTCCTCCCGGTTCGCCCTGCAGGAGTCTTTGCGGCGAAAATTTGGCGCAGTGCCCCTGTCTTGGCTGGATGATATTGCTCGCTGTGCCTTGGAGCTGTGGCAGTTACCGGACTTGGAGCAGGCAAAACTATCGGCGGCGGAGCAACTGGTTTATTGTGTGCTACCTTTATTCCCCAATTGGGCGGAAGAAGATTTGCAAGTTTTGGCCCGTCCTTTTGCTTATGCGATGCGGGGCGGTGAATTATTCATTGGGGGGGGGGCTTTGGCAAATATCCAGGTTGAAAATTGGCAGGGGTTATCAGAAATTGAAAAGGCTCGTGTGAGTTTGGCGATCGCTCATTATGCCCTCAACCTAGATTTAAATCCCGAGTAGGGGCAATTCCTGAATTTCCCCGTGTCAATTCCGGTGCTTATTTCACTGGCGAGAGCGATCGCGCCTTGAGAATTGCTGCGGTTAAAAAAGCGTAGGACAAAATCCCCACTACTGCTAACACATGATAGCCCAAAACTACTGTAGAATTCCACAAAGCATGCAACAATGAAGCACTCAGATAACCCACCCCCAAAATCAACCAGCGTTTATTTGGTTTGAGGGCACTCAAACCGATAAAATAGCCAAAATAACCACTATAGGCCATATGACCAGCTACGGAACCGAGCATCCTGGGAATCAGCAGTTGCAATCCTTCCAATTCTCCCACAGAGCGGATAATTTCTGGCACATATTGCCCCAAGGTTTCCAACCAAGTAAACCCCACCGCTGCAGCGCATCCGAGCAAAATCCCATCAAGCGGTTCTAACACTCCCAATTTTGAATTCCAGGGAGAAGGCAACTTCGTTCCCAACCAGAGACAGAGCAGGACGGGCAAGGCTTTCAGCAGCTCTTCCATCAAACCAGCACCAAAAAACATCCCTAAAACTAACCGCAAAAAGCCCACTTGTCCCCCATCTGGGAGTTCGCCGGGGAGAATTTGTCGGAAAATGAGGATGAATAAAGGCAGCACAGGACTGAGCAATATCGCCACGGTGAAGGTAGCCGCACTTAGGAGCCACCACCAGGGTTTTTGCTGGCCACAAAGTTGATAAACAAAGTAGTAACCCGCACCCCCAAGATAAGCGGCGAGCAACTGATTAAAGGCTGCGGAATTGCCTAAGCTGGCAAACATTAGCACCACAAACATCACCGTGATGCTGCCTGGAAGTAGATAGGCTTTGCGGGTTAAATCTTTGCCTGTGGAGGCGAGGGGAAATAATTGGGTGAAAGTGAGGGAATTACTGGTAATGGGAACGGTTTTGCTGGGATTGCTGGCGGCTTTTGGTTGGTATTCAAAGATAAATTCTGGCCCATTCGTGCCTAAAGTGAGCCGATCGCCCACTTGTAGGGTTTGGCATCCTTGCACTCGTTGACCATTAATGTAGGTGCCATTCACGCTATTTAAATCGCAAATTTCCCACCAGGTTTGTAGGGGCGATTCGCGAATCGCCCCTACCACAGGACGAACCACCGCATGCCGCCGCGATACCATCCCATATTCTTGGGAATCGAGAATTATTTCACACGTCAGCTCTCGACCCATCACAGTTTCTAGGGTGTCTGATAGGGGATGGTGCTTGATTTCACCGCCAGTAGGGCGCTGGTGTCGCAGAAATCCCCCGATCGTGCCATTAATATTGGGAGGTTGGCCTGTCATTTCATATGAATAATAGGGTCAATTGACAATTGACAATTATCAATTATCAATTATCAATTATCAATTATCAATTGACAAATCTATACCGGTCTAACGTTCTGAGGGGAGAAACCGTGTTTCGTGAGTTCCTCAGTGAGAGCAAGGCGATTTTCCACCCGATCGACAAACAAAACACCGCTGAGGTGGTCGATTTCATGCTGAATGCAGCGGGAAACCAAACCCGTGGTGGTGATCTTTTGGGGACGGCCCTGCTCATCTTTGTAGGAAACTTCTATGGCTTCCGGGCGAGTCACCTCGAGATACACGTCAGGAATGCTTAAGCACCCTTCCTGGTAAACGCTCAATTCTTTACCGTACCGAGTAATTGTAGGATTAATCAGTACCAGAGGCGGAGTGGCGGCGTTATCCGGTTCGCAATCTACCACGAGAAGTTGTTTTTGGATCCCCACTTGGGGAGCCGCCAAGCCAATGCCATCGGCACTGTACATAGTTTGCAGCATCTCTCGCACTATGTCACGGATGGTGGCATCCACGCGGGCAACTCGCTTGGCACCTTGGCGCAAAGCGCGATCGCCCAGATAATGAATTTCCAGAGGCGGCTTTGCTAGCTTCTTCTTTTCTACGAAAACTTGAGAACTCATCGGCTTGTGGCAAATCGGGTTGGGTGTCCAGAATTGAGGGCGAACGGCGGTTCGCCCCTACTACCTTATATCCTAGCGAAAACCAGGTTAGTATTTTGTCCTTTGTCATTCAACCCAAAAGAGGTTCGTAGGGGCAAGGCAAGAACAGCCCCTACTGTTCTTGCTGTGCTACTACAAGGGCAAGGCAAGAACAGCCCCTACTACAAGCTCAACCACCATTATTAATCAGGAAGGCACTGGCAGTAGTAACATCCACCAGGGTGTAATTATCTCCATTGAGCAGCTCCAACACAATATTTTCTGGGCTCGGTTCTCCACCCAAGCCATCATTAAAGGCAGGAACTGGTAAAGACACTTCATCAATACCCACACCGAGAGTGACGCTCCCCTGGAAATTACCGGTCAAACCTGTAAGCCCAGAAGTATCGTAATCCTCGTTTGGGGTGGCTGGGTTCGTAATCCCATCGGCTGCATCCAGTCCCTTGATGCGGTAGTTAACCACGATCGCGTTCGCCGTCCCTCCAATGCGGAAGATTTTAAACTCAGCCCGGTCAGGATTACCATCGGGTCCTACTTCTTGTGCCAACGAGTCGCTAGCCGAGATGTAAACAGCAGAATCCTCATCATCCAAGATTCTTACCACCCCACGACTAGCCGTCGGCTCCACGCCATACAATCCAGTTACCGGATCTAGCTCTACCACCACAGTTTCGGTGGATTCCGGATCTGTGTCTTGTTGCGGCGTCACCGTAATCGTTTTATTAGTATCTCCTGGGTTAAATGTGACGGTGCCAGTCCCATTGGTCAAGGTGCCACCACCATTAGCCAAAGTATAGTCATCGCCATTCGTAGCAGACCCCCGGATGCTGAAATTCACCGTGATGGGAGCGACGATCGGGCCGCTCGGAGTAATCGTAAAGACACCTGGAGTAGTTGAGCCTTCTGCTGTCTGAGCAACCGTAGCTTGGATGGTGAAATTAGGCAAATCATCATCCAAAATTGTCATCTCAGCAGTGTCATCGGCTCCGATATTGTACAAAGTCCCATTAGGTTGGAGCTTGATTTCCACCGTCTCCTGCCCTTCGAGGAGCGTGTCATCTTGACCCGCCGGAGTAGCACCGGGTTCTACCAGAACCGTGACAGAGACAGTATCCTGTCCTGCTGGAATCGTCACCGTGGGCGGGTCTGGCAGCGCCGGATTCATAACATAATCAGTGTTTAAAGTGGCCGTACCCGCCACTTCCAAGTTGACTACCAGTCCTCCTGGTGGTGCGTCTAAGCTGCTGGTGACCTCGAACTCAGCCGTATTATTTGAGTCTGCCTCATCCGCCGTCTCATCCACAGTGCTAATCGTCAGGGTGGGGATGTCGTCATCAAGAAGCCTGACAGTAGCAGTTTCCTGGGCGTCCAAGTTGGCGCCGGTAGTGGGGTTGGTCAGCTTCAACTGGATTTCTTTGGTGCCATCGGTAATCGCATCGTCCAAGATGGGAATCTGGATGTTCTTGGCGCCCAATTCCCCATTGGCAAATGTCACCGTTGTGGGGAAGGTGGCAGCGTTAAAATCGATTCCATCCAAGGCAGTAGTGGGATTAGCCGGAGCCAGATCTAAATCTATGTCAACTTTCAGCTCTCCCGTATTGCTGCCATTCCGCCGCACTGTCACTGTCACTGTGCCTTCGTTTTCATTAGCCGGGAATTCAGCGGCAGCAAACTCGACGCTACCAGGCTGGTCGTCATCAATCAGTTGCACTGTGGTGCTGGTACGGGCACCGAGGATAGCGCCGCCGGTGGGATTGCTCAGGGCAAACCGAATCGTCTCGGTGGGTTCGGAAACATTATCCTCCAAGACTGCCAAATCCACGATCGCTGTGGTGTCCCCATCGGCAAATGTCACCTCAATGGGGTAAATATCCTCGAAATCTGGCCCTGGTGTAGCAGTGCCACCAGTTAAAAGGTTCACCGTAACTTCCACCTCGCCACTGCTGCCGTTGATGCGCTGGAGGGTCATTTGTGAGAGGGCGGTGCCGTCTTCGTTGTAGCTAAATGAGTCAGCGCTAAATTGGATTTCCCCAGGCTCCTCCGGTGGTGGCGGCGGGGTGACTCCACCACCACTACTGGGAGCCGAGCTTAAATCCGGTATGGATAGGGGCGGTTCTGGTGCTGCTGCTGGTGGCGCTGGTTCTGGCGCTGGGGCAGCGGGGATGAAGTCCGATCGCTCAATTTGACTCGGCAAGGTATTGGGTAGAACCGCCAGAGCTTCCCCAGTGAGGCGGTCTTGAATAATCGTGCTACCAGCTAAGGCGCCAATCCCTTCAAATATATTCAGGCTTTCAAAATTGAGCGGCCCAGATAGCTCGATTTTATCTTCTGCGGAGTTGAAGTCTTCAATAATATTGGTTTCGGCGGGGTTGAAGTTGCCGTTACCGCGCAGGAGACGGAATACGTCGTTGCCTTCGCCGCCTCTGAGGGTATCTTTACCTTGGTCGGCAATTAGGGTGTCGTTGCCTTTGTCGCCGGATACGAGGTCGTTGCCAGTCCCGCCGCGCACGATGTCGTTTTCCTGTCCGCCAAATACGGAGTCATCGCCAGCGTCGCCGTTCAGTACGTCTTCGCCTTCGTTGCCGAAGACAACATCAATACCGTCGCCGCCAGATACGATGTCATTACCCAGGTCGCCAGAGAGGACATCATCCCCGGCTTCCCCTAAAATCTGGTCGTGGCCTTGACCACCCCAGGCGGTGTCATTGCCATCGCCACCGACGATCGCATCATTCCCCTGGTTGCCAGACAACTGGTCATTCCCCTGGTTGCCAGACAACTGGTCATTACCGATGCCGCCAAACGCGGTATCATCGCCATCCCCGCCGGAAATGATATCGTCATTTTCCCCGGCCCGGAAAGGTACGCCGGTAAGCTGGTCGCCAAACAGCAGGTCATTACCTGTACCCCCATCGATGACATCGTTGCCTTCTTGGCCATCGAGGAGGTCTTCCCCATCTTCTCCCAACAGGATATCGTTTCCCCTGCCCCCGTTACCGATATCGTTGCCCGTACCGCTCAAGAGCAAGTCATCGCCATTATCGCCATTGAGTTGGTCATCCCCAGCCCCACCAGCGATAACGTCGTTATCTTGACCACCCCATACGGTGTCGTTTCCATCTTCACCGTTGAGGAGGTCGTTGCCTTGGTTGCCATAAATCTCGTCATCCCCGCCAGCGCCCCAAATCACGTCGTTACCAAAGCCGTCGGTGAGGAAACCCCGTCCGTTATTGGTGACATCGCCATAGATTTGGTCCGCTTCGTCGCTGCCTTGAATGCTATCATCACCAGCGCCGCCGTAAACTGTATCGGCGTCGGCGTCGCCGTTGATGATATCGTTGCCTTCGTGGCCGAAAATTAAATCGGAACCGGTGTTGCCAGCGAGGCTGTCGTCTGCTCTGGTGCCGATGATGGTGTCGTCACCGTCTTGAGCGTCTAAAAATTGCCCGAGCGATAGGTCGATAAATTCACTACCGTTAGCCATTGTTGTACCTCATTTTTTTTCCTGTTATTTTATGCCCGAGTGTTGTTCTGTCTAAGCGTTATTTGGTACAGATAATTTGGTTAACGCTTCCCTTCATGCAACGAATCGCTGCTATCGCATCGAACATAGATGCCCCTAATTGAAATCAATCAGCACCGCAGGCGGTCCCGTGTGCTTTACGACCGGATTATCACCCTAAAAATTGCTCTGTAGTTGCCATTCGCCCAACTCCTCCCAGCGCGGATGCCCCCCACCCCCCCTCTCCCAAGTTGGGAGAGGGGAGTAAGACGGGGAGACGGGGAAGATGGGGAGGAGGGGAAGATGGGGAGGAGGGGGAAGTGTGGGAAGAGGGGGAAGATGGGGAAGATTACTTCCCACACTCCCCACACTCCCCACACTTCCCACACTCCCCCTGGTTCCCCCGTCCCCTGGTCCCCCGGCCAAATATTGGTGGGGCCAAATATTGATGGGGCACGGCATTGCCGTTTGGTGGGGCACGGCAATGCCGTGCCCCTACACCTGTTATCTCCACCGACGATCGGTGGGGATAGCAGACGCTCCCGAGTTGGGGCGATACCGAGATTTTGGCTCGTTTTAGCTCAATCTCAGTGAAAGCACTTAGTAGAGCTTACCCAAAAAAGTTGTAAAATCGATCGGGGCGACCAAGTTTTTTCCCCTGCCCAAGCCGAGCTGGCTCGGATGTCCCCACCTAGAGGCGGGATGGCATCTGGGGTGACAGAGCTAATATTAAGGAACAATTCCCCTAATTATGGACTGGCAAGAGATATCGGGTAATTGGGTTTGCATCCCCCCCCGTCCGAGGGGGATTCTGCATTTTCTCGGAGGTGCTTTCCTGGCGGCAGCTCCCCAAGTTACTTATCGTTCTCTGTTGGATGATTTGCGCGATCGAGGCTACGCGATCGTCGCTACTCCCTTCCTCAATACTTTCGACCATATCGAAATTGCCCGCGACGTGTTGGAGCGTTTCGAGTGGTGCGTAGAACAGCTCCAAATCTCTCGCCAATTACCCCGCAATCTACCGATTTACGGTCTCGGTCACAGTATGGGCAGCAAACTCCACTTACTAGCTGGGAGTTTGTTCAAACTAGAGCGTTCTGGCAATATCTTGATTGCTTATAATAACTTCCCGGCTCGCCGTTCGATTCCATTTGCTGAAAATTTACCGGCTGATTTTCAATTTGAATTTAGTCCTACCCCAGCAGAAACTAATAAAATTATTTCCCGCACTTATAGCGTCCCGCGCAATCTTTTGGTAAAATTTAAAACTGATAATCTTGACCAAACTGCCAGTTTACATTCTCTCCTCCAACAGCGGTTTCCCGATATGGTGTCGTTGAAAATCCTGCCGGGAAATCATCTCACGCCTTTGAGTCAAAATGTGAAATGGCAGGCGGGTAAAGAGTTTACGCCTTTGGATGCGGTGGCGCAGTGGGTGCGGCAAGAAATCAACCGAGAACCAAATCTGCTGAAACAGGAGATTGTGCGCTGGCTCAATCCTCTGAACCTCAAACCTTGACCGCCAGATTAGTTGATTTTGCCACTGACTTCGGCTCGGTAAAGCAGTTTCTCGCCTTGACGATAGCCGGGAGCTTTCACTGTGACTATTTCCCCTGGTATGGCGTTACCGGTGGTGAGTTGATGCCATCGGGGGTCATAGGGGATTTCCTCTCCGATCGCCGCGATCGTCTCTACCCCCCAACTCGCCACTAACCGTTCCACCGGACTAACTAACGCCACCACATTTGCCGCTGGCAATTGGGGATTTTCCCTTGCCGCTTTGACGGCTTTTGGCCATTGTTTCAGCCAAGATTCCAGCAAGTCTAACCCCGCCTGCTGAAATTCGGCTCTGAGCGTCTCTCGCTGTTGCGCGATTTCCTGCTGCAACCGCTGGTATTCTTCCTGCACAGAAACTGTATTGGCTTCTGTGCCTTTGTCGGTTCCCCCTAACTCGCCAATTAGCTCGTTTAGAGGCACTTGCAGTGCTTGGCTGATTTTATCCAGAATTTCCAGGCGCATTTGCCATAATTTCCCCTGGAGTAGCTGCTGCACCTGCCATCGAGATACTCCCGCTTGGCGGCTCAGTTGCCGGAAGCTGGAAATCCCCGCTCTTTGCATCCAATTTTTCACCCGAACCGCTAGGTCGGTGCCGCCTTCGCCGTAATCTTGATTTTCCATAGCTCAAGATCCGCCTTTATCGATGCTATTTCCTACCGCTCCCCGATCCTAGCATAGATCCACCTATTTTCCTCCCGCTTATCTTCTCTCTCTCCCCCAAACTCCTCTCTTTACCTCTCATCTCTCCCCAATATTTAAGTTTTGTTGCTCAATAGTTAAAATTTCCTGGTTTTTTTAAGATTTTTTAAAATTATGCTGGCTAGTCATCAAAACTTTTCTAGTTATTTATACTCATCAAATTTGGGCAAAAAAACTTTACTTGAAATTTTCTGAAAATATGTTAAGTATTATAATATTTTCCTCCCAAATTCTGCGGTTATTACTTATAATTAAAGTTACCAAACTGACTAAGAGGAAAATACAGTTATGGCTGAACATCCTCACAATCTCAAAACAGTCGATGAAAGCATAGCCGATATACTCATTGTATCGTTTCTTGTCCTGTGCTTGTTTTCATTCCTGATTCTTATCGGTATTTTCTAGCCGTAGATGTGAGTACCGGGAGGGAGGGGCGGCTCACAACGCGCACCATCCCTCCCTCCCCTGTGAGTTTTTCCGTCAAATCACAGAGCTGCGGCTAGTTCTTCCAGGCGTTGATTACCGCTGCCAAAAACCGACCAACCATCCCCCACTAAGACGGTTTGGATTGGGTGCAATTGCGCCAGACGCCTGACGGAAGCCACGGCGGCGGCGCGATCGGTGAGTTTGGCATCGGGCAATACCATTAAACTACCAGCTCGATGCGCCCGTACCAAGTCGCCAGTAATCAATGTGGTTTCTTCGATTACCAAGGCTAATTCCCCGGGCGTCTTAGACCCATTCATGGTTAATACTCGCAAGCCGGGGACTAATTCATCCCCATCCTCCAACCAAACATCACAGTTCATGGGAAATTCTGCCTTTTCCGCCGCCGGTCCAGCAATTTTGGCGCCTGTGTGGGCGGCGATTTCCCTGGTGGCACGAATGTGGTCAGAATTAGTGATGATAATCCAAGCGGTGCTACCCAAGGAATTCAGGTGAGCGAAATCGTGGTTGGATAGTGGTAGGGGGTCGATGAGGATGTTGCCTTGGGGGCGAATCCAGGCAATACTGTTAAAGTCAACGTTTCTTTCTAAATCAAACGCCGACCAGCAAAACAAATCCTGGCGATGCAGTGATTTCATCCAGATTTCTCCTTTATTCTGCCTCCGGCACTGGTGTAACTTCCGTAACCACTTCATAGAAAGATGTTTTGGGTGGTTTGACGAATAGGTGCATCATCTCGTTTAATATGGCTTGGTATTGTTCGGTGGTATTTTCGGCCATGTCTTCCTGCCGATCCCAAAAAATCACTGCTATCCCCCTGTCTGTATCTGGTTCTTGCAGGAGGTAGGCGCCCTCAAAGCCTTTGCTGTAGGTTGAGACGGCTTCCTGATAAAGTTTTCTGGCTTCTTCAAATTTACCTGGTTTGAATTCTCCAATGGCCACATAAGCGAATTTGTGGCGCAAGAAATCTTGAAAATCAGACATGGTTTCTCCTCCCCACGGATTTTGGATGAAACCTATCTTACCATTAACAATAAAAGCTCGTTGCTAAAAAAATCTGTAGTCAAATAGGGGGATAAATCTGCTCCACACATCCTTGAACTGCTGCCAATATTGGCGCCTGTAGGGGTTTGGCTACCAAAACCTCTACAGTAGGGGGGGATAAGGAGGCAAAGGCGCCTCCTGATGTTTATCCTTATGCCAGGAGGCTTCTGAGCATCCAGGCGGTTTTTTCGTGGACTTGCATGCGTTGGGTGAGGAGGTCGGCGGTGGGTTCGTCGCTGACGGCTTCCACGATCGGAAACAGAGACCTGGCGGTCCGCACTACGGCTTCCTGTCCTTCGACCAATAGTTTAATCATCTCCTCTGCTTTGGGGACTCCTGGAGTTTCCGGAATTGAGGAGAGTTTGGCATACTCGCTATAAGTCCCGGGAGCGGGGAAGCCCAAGGCCCGAATCCGTTCGGCGATGAGGTCTACGGCCAAAGCTAGCTCGTTGTACTGAGCCTCGAACATGAGGTGCAAGGTGTTGAACATCGGGCCGGTGACGTTCCAGTGGAAGTTGTGGGTTTTCAGGTATAGGCTGTAGGTGTCCGCTAGCAGTCGCGAGAGTCCATCGGCGATCGCTTGGCGGTCTTTCTCGTCAATGCCAATGTTCACGGGTAGGGTTTGCTCTTTTGCCATAATGCCGCCTGAGTGTTTGTAGGTTATGTTATCTACTAAAGTTTAACGAAGTTCTAAGCTAAGTGCATTTTCAGTACGGACTGGGGTGCCCGTCGCACATTGCACCGGATGGTTTGATGACCGAGGCGTTGACAAGCCTCGAAGCGATGACAACCAGAGAATCCATAATACTCCCCTTCCACCTCTAAAACGTCGAACCGAAGGTCGGCGTAGCCTTCGGCTCAAGCAGTCCGATTTGGGCGATCGACTCCATTAAGGCGGCAACTTTCTCTTGGTCGTTGCTGCGGGGTAGGGGGCGGCGAATTTTGGCGAACCGAAGGTCGGCGTAGCCTTCGGAATCTCTTGGACTTTCATCGTGTTTTTCCTCTAGCTGGCATTGAGGTCATACCTTGGTTATAACTCGGAATGAGTCCGACTTGCAACAACCCCGGGGTTGAAACTAGGAGGGGATTGGCATTTACTATAGGCAGTAAATCTCAAGGGCGATTTAAGGTGATGCAGGAGCAACGGAATATTCAGCAGCAGCGTCCTAGGCGCTGGGGCATTGTAGCCACTAAAACTTTAGGTCTGGCTGGCGGTACGGCGGTGTTGGTGCTTTCCTGGCTGGGTGTAACTGGCAAGTGGGGCCATGCCGTGGGGGAACAACAGCCACAGGCAACCACGGCACAGATGAGTCAAGGGCAAAACTTGGCAGAGATTGAACTCAATATTGGGGTAGTGCAGCGGTTTGGCCAAAAACCCACTGACAAGCTGCTCCTCAAACCGAGGACTCCGGGAGCCAAGCTGCTGTTGAATTTTGAGGGAGGGGACGGCCAGCCGCTGTCCTTGGAAGTGCCAGAACTGGAGCTAAGCATTGAGTCCAAACCCCTGGAAACGTCGGTGATGGCAGAGCGGCTGGTATTAAGCGCGCACCGGAGTTTTGAAAATGCGGAAAACAACGCCCAAGAGTGGTTGAAAAAGGGTTTGCCGGTGGAAATCGCCCAACCGGGACGCTGGCAGGTGTGGGCAAAAAGAGATGTTTACAGTACGCCGCTGCTGCGTCGATTGTTGCTGATGAGTTTGCAGGCGCGGGGGGAGGAAAGCGCTTTTATGGAAACGGATCTGATGGAAAAGGAACCGGTGGTGAGTTGGACGATCGATGGTTATCGCTACCATCGCAAAGTGTTGGGAATTTCGGCCTCTGAGGGGATGATTTCGGTGGCGCGGGGGAAGGATGACCGCCAGCCGAACCGGTATCCGGGGACGCTGCGGGTACAGCCCAATGCCTATGGGAGCTATACTTTGGTGAACAAAGTAGATTTAGAAACTTATCTGCGCGGGGTGGTGCCCCATGAAGTGGGGATGGATCCCCCAACGGCGTCCCTGGAAGCGCAAGCGATTTTAGCGCGGACTTATGTGCTGAAAAATTTACACCGGTTTGATGTGGATGGGTATGATTTATGTGCCGATACCCATTGTCAGGTGTATAAGGGCGGGGATACTTGGGACCCGGCAGACAGAGCGATCGCTGCTACTGCTGGCCAAGTGCTGACTTACAACAATGAGCTGGTGGATGCGGTTTATTATTCCACCAGCGGTGGTATTACCGCTGCTTATGAGGATGTGTGGAATGGCATCCCCCGTCCCTATTTGCGACCTGTCCTCGATGCGGCCCAGAATGTCTGGGATTTGTCCCGGGACAATCTGGCTGATGAGGCGAATTTTCGCCGGTTTATCGGTATGAACAACGGGTTTAATGAGGAGAAAACTGATTTGTTTCGCTGGCGGGAGACTAGCTCGATCGCCGAGATGAATCAAAGACTGAAAGAGTATCTGCGGGATAAAAATCACCCCCTGGCCAATTTCCAAACCATCAAGAGCCTGAAAGTGGCGAACCGAAGTGCAGCGGGAAGGGTGTTGCAACTGGTGGTGACGACGGATGTGGGAACGCTGGAGCTGGAAAAAGACGAAATTCTCCAGGGGTTTTATGCGCCCCTGAGTACCCTGTTTTATTTGGAACCCATTTATGGGGCTGATCAGAAGAAGCTAGAAGGGTATGCGTTCGTGGGTGGTGGTTTCGGACATGGTGTGGGTTTCAGTCAGCTTGGCTCCCACAAGCTGGCCAAGCTGGGGTGGACGACCGATCGGATTCTGAAATTCTACTATCCCGGCACGGAAATCCAGCCCCTCAGCAGTACCATTACCTTGACAGGGAAAGCCACCCAACCGCCGCCATCTCGGAAGTGAACTTCCCCTCATCTTTTGCCAATTTTTTCCTCCCAGATGGCAGGGGTGGTATCACACAATGATAGAGACCGGATTAAGCCGGTCTCTACTGATGATCTATTGCGAGTTTCAGAGCCGCTAAGAAAATGCGGCTCATTAGCACACTCGTGGATTTGGCTTAGTAGAGTGCTTCTTCTTGGTTGGTCTCAATCTTGCAATCAGATTTCGGGTAAGCAACGCAGGTAAGGATATACCCAGCCTCCATCTGATCATCATCTAAGAAAGACTGATCCGACTGGTCCACTTCCCCCCATATCAGCTTCCCCGCACAGGTGGAGCAAGCACCGGCGCGGCAGGAGTAGGGCAGATCCAGTCCTTGTTCTTCCGCCACATCGAGAATGTATTGGTCTTCCGGGACTTCGATCGTGGCATTCAGACCTTCAGCCTCGCTCACCAGGGTGACTTTGTAAGTTTTGGCCATGAGATATTCCTCTACAGTAATCCACAGAAAGTATAAGTTTGCCTAATGCAAATCTTGCATCTTGATGAAGGTGCAAGGGTGCCAATTAGGTTGAGCATATCTCAGATATTAAGAGAAGATAAGCACTGTATTGCAGTGGGGGAATCTGAGCTAATGAAATTATCCCTAAGCTCCCGTTGGGCGGTTCACTCATATCATCGCCACCGGAGATGCCCCATCTTTCCTAGAACCCAATGGGTAAGCCATGCTGTTACCACGGCAACAGAAATTTATTATACTCTAATACCACCCACGATGATGTCCCCTCATCCAAAATCAGAGAGACCGGACTAGCCGGTCTCTACTTGTTTTTGAAAGACTCGGAGCAGGCAAGGAAGTGCTGCTCGTTATCTTCTCAGGAGAGTCAGCTTAATAGAGTGCTTCCTCTTGGTGGGTCTCGATCGTGCAATCAGATTTCGGGTAAGCAACGCAGGTGAGGACAAACCCAGCGGCCATCTGATCGTCATCTAAGAAAGACTGGTCGCCCTGGTCGATTTTGCCAGATACCACTTTACCAGCACAGGTGGAGCAAGCACCGGCGCGGCAGGAGTAAGGCAGGTCAATTCCTTTTTCCTCGGCGACATCAAGGATGTACTCGTCTTCCGGGACTTCGATGGTTTCGTTGAGCCCCTGCTCTTTGTTGATCAGGGTAACTTTGTAAGTGGCCATTAAGTATTCCTCTCCAGTAATCGACAGATGGAAACCATAAGTTTCCCTAATGCACATCCTGCATCTTGATTAAGGTGCAAGCCTGCAAATTAGGTTTAGCATATCTCAGATGTTACCGGACAATAACCGCTTGGCTATGCTGGTCAGGGAATTTTACTTAACGAAATTTATTATAAATATTTCTAATTTAATCCTAATTGCTTATATCATAGGGTCCATCTGCTGCTCTTGCCCAAGAACACTATGCACGCAACAACCCCAATCACCTCACCTGTGCGCGTTGGTATCGTGGGGACCGGCTTCGCGGCCAAACTGCGCGCCCAGGCTCTCCTACAAGACTCCCGCTGTCACTTGGTGGCCGTGGCGGGACGGGACCAGCAAAGAACCAAGGATTTTATCGATCGGGTTGGCCTGACCCCATACCCCCCACCAGCAGCGGTTAGTTCTTGGCAAGAACTATTAAACCATGACATCGACCTAGTAATCATTTCTACCGTCAACCCAGAACACGGACCCGCTGCCCGTGCGGCTCTCCTGGCTCACAAACATGTGGTAGTAGAATATCCCCTGGCCCTCCATGTCCCTCTCGCTGAAGAAATTATCCAGATCGCCGAGGCAAAACAGCTTCTACTGCACATTGAACATATCGAACTGCTCGGCGGGGTCCATCAGGCTCTGAAACAAAATTTGCCAAAAGTGGGAAATGTCACCTACGCTCGCTACACCACGATCAGTCCCCAACATCCGGCCCCCCACAAATGGACCTACCACCGGGAAGATTTCGGCTTTCCCCTCACTGCGGCTCTTTCCCGTGTCCATCGCTTAACTGACCTATTCGGCCCAGTGATCAAGATTAAATGTGACTGTCAATACTGGGCACCACCGGAGAACCCCGACTATTTCATCGCCTGTCTCTGTGCCGCCCAGTTAGAGTTGGCGAGCGGCTTTATGGCTCATCTTGTCTATGGTAAAGGGGAAAATTTCTGGAAACCAGAGCGCCGGTTTGAAGTCCACGGCCACCAAGGGAGTTTAATTTTTGATGGGGATATGGGTGAATTAGTTACCGCTAAGGGAAACGAAGCCATAGAAGTAGGCGATCGGCGAGGACTATTCGCCAAAGACACCACAATGGTGATCGACCATTTAACTACCGGTCAACCCCTATACTTACAACCTGCTGACAGCTTATATTCCCTGAAAATTGCCGCCGCTGCGCAGCTTTCTGCCCAAACTGGTGAAACTGTAACTATAGAAACCTGACCTGGATATTGGTCCGAGGAGGGCTAAAGCCAAAACCACAACCCTGGTCTCCCCGTCTCCGAGTCTCCCTCCCAGGAGGGCTAAAGCCAAAACCACAACCCAGGTCTCCGAGTCACCCCGTCACCAGGTCGGTGAGCGAAGCCGAACCGCCGTCACCCCATCTCCCATTGGTGCCCGATACTATGGCACAATTGAACCAGTGCAACGGCACGGGGGCAGGATACCAGCTCAAATTTTTTGGATTATGACTAAGTTTGTATTTGTTACTGGCGGGGTGGTTTCGAGCATCGGCAAGGGAATTGTTGCCGCCAGTTTGGGGCGTTTGCTGAAGTCCCGGGATTATTCGGTGACGATTTTGAAGCTCGACCCGTATATCAACGTGGATCCGGGGACGATGAGCCCGTTTCAGCATGGGGAGGTGTTTGTCACCCAAGATGGGGCGGAAACGGATTTGGACTTGGGCCACTACGAGCGTTTTACTGATACGTCGATGTCTCGCCTCAACAGTGTCACCCAAGGCGCGATCTATCAGGCGGTGATTAATAAGGAGCGGCGGGGAGATTACCAGGGGGGGACGGTGCAGGTGATTCCCCATATCACGAATGAGATTAAAGAGCGGATTCACCGGGTGGGGAGGAATACTAATCCTGATGTGGTGATTGCGGAAATCGGGGGAACGGTGGGGGATATTGAGTCGCAACCGTTTTTGGAGGCGATCCGCCAGTTTCGGAAGGATGTGGGGCGTAGCAATGTGCTATATATCCATGTGACTCTGGTGCCGTGGATTCCTTCGGCGGGGGAGATGAAAACGAAGCCTACCCAGCATTCGGTGAAGGAGTTGCGTTCGATCGGGATTCAACCGGATATCTTGGTGTGCCGGAGCGATCGCCCCTTGCCTCCGGGACTGAAAGAAAAAGTTTCGGAATTCTGCGATGTGCCCGTGAAAAGGGTAATTACCTCTCAGGACGCCAAGAGCATTTATGAAGTCCCCCTGACTCTGGAAAAAGAAGGACTTGCCCATGAGGCTCTGGAGCATTTGCACCTGGAACAACGCCCACTGGACCTCAGTCAGTGGCAAACTCTGGTAGAGCGTCTGTATCAGGGGGGTAAACGTCTAGAAATTGCCCTGGTGGGTAAGTATGTCCGGCTAAATGATGCTTATATCTCGGTGACGGAAGCGCTCCGCCATGCGGCGATCGCCCGGGGATGCCAGGTGAATCTGCGTTGGGTTAACTCCGAAGATATCGAAAGTGGCGACCCCGCCACCACCCTCGCTGGCGTCCACGGTGTTTTAGTGCCAGGAGGTTTCGGCATCCGAGGGGTAGATGGTAAAATAGCGGCGATCGAATACTCCCGTCAGCATCAATTGCCTTTTCTCGGCTTATGCTTGGGGATGCAGTGTGCGGTAATTGAATGGGGCCGCAACGTTGCCCAACTGGAGTCCGCTAATAGTGCTGAATTCGACCCCAATACACTTAATCCCGTGATTGACCTCCTCCCAGAACAGCAAGATGTGGTAGATTTAGGTGGCACGATGCGCCTCGGTCTCTATCCGTGCCGGGTGCAACCGAACACTCTGGCGTTACGCCTTTACCAGCAAGAGGTGATTTACGAACGCCACCGCCACCGCTATGAATTCAACAACGCTTATCGCAACTTATTTATCGAAAGTGGCTATGCCATCAGTGGTACATCTCCCGATGGACGTTTGGTAGAAATCATAGAACTCCCCAATCATCCCTTTTTCATTGCTACCCAATTCCACCCCGAATTCCAATCCCGTCCCAGCACTCCTCATCCCCTATTTATCGGGTTCATTGAAGCCGCAATGGCACGGATGGAAGTCGGTGCGGGTGAAACTATGGCGTCAGATGGACTTGGGGCGATATCCATCGGTACGGAGGCAGAAATCACGGATGCCTATGCTTCTTCCTCCCCGGCATTCAGTTCTTCAAGACCATTGTAAAATGAGCCCAAAGTTTCTGAAATGCCAGGACTTGGCCGCCAAGGAGGTCTTGTGACGTATTGGGTCAAAATCATTTATGAGAGAGATACTTACGTCATCGATCTGAAGCAGATCAGTGCTTTTTGCCGCGCTCCCAACCGTAAGGTGACATTTTGGTTGCCGGACGGTCGGATCCCGATTTTGATCCATCCCCAAAGCAATCAAGATGCTTATGAAAAAGTGGTTAATTACATAAAGCAAATTATCACCACTTCCGAGCAAGGTGCTTATTGGATCAAAATCCTCTACGATCGCGAGGAATATGCCATCAATCTTGCCCGCGTTAGCGCCTTTTCCCTAGAACCAAACACGGGTAAGATATCGTTTTGGCTCCCCGACAGCGGCACCCGCATGATTATCCATCCCCAGAGCAATCCCGATGCTTATTCTCTGGTGATGGAATACATAGAAAAGAAAACTGGCTACCGTCTGGAGTAACTTTGTTTTCCCTTCCTCTGTGGTGAATGAAACTACAGAGGTAGGGAAAATCGCGAGCCGCATGATGGGAGGCGCGGATTAATGCCCGGAAATCAGCGAGCAAGCTAATTTAGCGGCGCCGACGGTTCCGGCTTTTCCCCCTAGTTGTGCGGGGATGATTTGCAGTCCTTGGCGGCATTCTGGCAATACTCTTCTTTCTACTTCGCCGATCGCAGCGGGTAAAAATAAGTCGGCACTGGCGCTAATACCGCCGCCGATCGCCACGACTTCTGGAGATAAAACGTAAATCAAACTGGCTAAACCGGCTCCCAGGTGATGGCCGTAACTCTCCCAAAACTCATGTGCTTGCCGGTTGCCTGCTTTGGCCATATGCGCCAGGTGGTCTGGTTCCATCCCCCCTGTCTGTCGCCGAATGGCTTGCACTGATACGTACTGTTCTAAAGACCCCCGGTTGCCGCTGTTACATTCGGGTCCATACAGGTTCAAGGTAACTAAACCCAGTTCTCCCGCTGCGCCATTGTGACCCACAAACAGCTTGCCGTCTAGAATAATGGCGCCGCCGACCCCGGTTCCTAGGGTCAGCATGATAAAGTTGCGGCACCCCCGACCGGCTCCCACCCATGCTTCCCCCATTCCCGCGCAGTTGGCATCGTTGGCTAGGACTGTGGGTTTGCCGGTTTTCGCTTCTAACCATTCCGCGAGGGGGACATTGTGCCATCCGCTTAAATTGATGGCAATTTTTGCCACTCTTCCGGTGGCGTCAACTGGACCGGGTGTGCCAACGCCGATCGCTTCACTTTGGTTGGATGGGTCCAAACGGGCGATCGCCTCCACCATCGCCCCCAAAACCGCCTCCGGTGTCGCCGGTTGCGGCGTCGCCACCGTCATATCCCGAATACAGCTCCCATCCACCGCAAACAAACCCAGTTTGATGCCACTACCTCCCACGTCCATCCCCACCACGCAACGAGTCCCACGCACTGCTGCCAACTCTTCTTGAGCCATTCTTGCCCCCATAATAGTTTCTCCCCTTAATTTTACGAGCCTTCCGACCCCAGCTCCGATGATTTTGGCTACAGCCAAAATTTATTCCCCACCATGCGGTACTCTAGTTAAGTAACAGCCAAGTGCAGTTAACCCATATTCTCTCTTGAGTTAGCCCAAACAAAATGGCAGTTTATCAAAACCGCGAAGCCTTCATCCCCTACCGCCGCTCTGACCTCGTAGAACTCTGCATCCAAGAGGGCAAGCTGGCCCCATCAGACGTGCAAAAATTTCGCGATTTCTGCCAAATCCTGATGGCATATTATCACTTTCAATTCCATGAATCCCTAGAAACCATCAAAGATAACTATGCTCCTTTTAACCCAGACGCCGATACTAAATTTACCACCGAACCCACCCCCAACCAGCGCGCCCAGATGGCAGATACAGTCATCACAGAATTTCGTCATATTATCGAAAACGCTAATTACTTGGTTCTCACCAAAGACAGTCTAGAAAGAGCATTCGCTGAAAAGTCATTAATTGACGTGAAAACTCACGTCAATTTAGATGATTTTGAATATATATATTGTTATTGTCGAGGAGATATTTATACAAACATTACCATCAAAAAATTTTGGTTTCGTCAAGCATCACAAACTATAGTCATTTCAAATAAGAGTGAGAGGGAAGCCAGATGTGCTAAAATTGAGAAGAATTATGAGGGAGGGGTCAGAATGGCTTATAGTCTGGACTTGAGAAAACGAGTCATAGAGTACATAGAGAATGGGGGTAGTATAG